>NZ_JAVJUO010000065.1:0-140388 GCF_040220555.1 Coleofasciculus sp. C1-SOL-03 | reverse complement strand
GAGTCCCTAAACCCGCCCCTACAAACCTGGTTCCCTCCTACAAATTCGGTCAGGGCGGGTTTTGTACAAATGTTATTATCTCATGGCGAGACGAGAGTCCCTAAACCCGCCCCTACAAACCTGGTTCCCTCCTACAAATTCGGTCAGGGCGGGTTTTGTACAAATGTTATTATCTCATGGCGAGACGAGAGTCCCTAAACCCGCCCCTACAATTCTTCCCCAACCTCTAGATAGAGATCCGAGAGAATTTTTTTTTTGCTACAGTAACGGACACGGGTATTTAGTAGAATCGATCGCCCGCTGCTTAAAATCGCTTAAATTAGGGTGTGATATTGGTTTCGTGAGGGTGCTAAAAAGCTATATCTCATTTTTTTTTGCTTGTTTATGGGGAAGTACACAGATTACTCAGACTGTCTTTGCTGAAACAATTTCCCCTTTCTCGTTGGATTGAACCAGGCTTAGGTGCTTACCATGAAAAACCCGTTCCGTCAAGATTCACCCTCGTCTGCACCCACTCCCTCTGAACCAGAGACAGGTTTGAGTACGTTTGGGGGAGTTTATACGCCGTCCCTGCTGACGATTCTCGGTGTAATCATGTACCTGCGATTTGGTTGGGTCGTAGGAAATGTGGGCTTGTTTGGCACGCTGATCATTGTCACCCTGTCTACAGCGATTACCTTTCTCACCTCACTGTCAATTTGTGCGATCGCCACGGATCGGGTGGTGAAGGCGGGGGGCGCGTACTATATGATTAGCCGTTCTCTGGGAATTGAAACTGGCGGCGCGGTGGGAATTCCCCTGTATTTTGCCCAGGCGATATCCGTGGCGCTGTATACGATTGGTTTTGCTGAGAGTCTGACGCTGACGTTTCCGGACTTAAATCAACGGCTGACGGCAATTATTACCACGATTCTGGTGGCGATTTTGGCGATCGCTTCTGCCCAAATTGCGATTAAGGCACAGTATTTTATTATGGCAGCGATCGCGCTGTCTTTAATTTGTTTGGTCTTTGGTTCTCCCGTTGACCCGAATACTCAGATTGAATTGTGGGGGGCGAAACCGCAAAACTCCGAACCCTTTTGGACTGTCTTCGCCGTCTTCTTCCCAGCCGTTACCGGGATTATGGCGGGGGTGAATATGTCCGGAGATTTACGCAATCCCACCCGTTCGATTCCCATTGGTACCTTGGCGGCGGTGGGGACGGGTTATGTGGTTTATATGGCATTACCCGTAATTTTAGCGATGCGGGCGGATGCTCTCACGTTAATCGAAAACCCGTTAATTATGCAGACAATCTCCCTCTGGGGTCCTTCGGTGTTATTGGGGGTGTGGGGGGCGACATTATCGAGTGCGATTGGTAGTATTCTGGGTGCGCCCCGGGTCATGCAGGCGCTGGCGCGGGATGGGATTTTACCTCGGTGGCTAAAGTTTCTGGGAACAGGTTACGGACCCGAAGATGAACCGCGTATTGCGACGGTGATTACCTTGGGCTTGGTGTTAGTCGCCGTGGCGTTGGGGGATCTGGATTTAATCGCCCCAATTTTGAGTATGTTCTTCCTCACCACCTATTTAGTGTTGAACGTGGCGGCGGGAATTGAAAGCTTTTTACGTAGTCCCTCGTTTCGTCCCTCCTTCCGGGTGCATTGGTCTTTATCCCTGCTGGGGGCGGTAGGCTGTTTGGGGGTGATGTTCTTACTCAACGCCGTGGCGACAATCATGGCGGCGGTGATTGTATCGAGTGTTTATATTTGGTTAGAACGGCGGGAATTACAAAGTGCTTGGGGGGATGTGCGTCAAGGTGTCTGGATGGCGTTGGTACGCACCGGAATTAATCGCCTCGACTATACGGCTGATACGAAAAACTGGCGTCCTCATATTCTGGTTTTCTCTGGCGCCCCCACTCGTCGCTGGCATTTGGTGGAGTTTGCGGCAAATTTAACCCACAAACGCAGCTTATTTACTGTCGCCAGTGTGATTCCCAGTGGATCTCGTGATCCAGCCAAGCAGTTGGAAATGGAAGCCACGATTCGCGAGTATTTAGAGAAGCGGGGGGTGCAAGGATTAGCCCGGTTAATTACTGCCCCTGATCCGTTTATTGGGGCGGAACGGTTAGTTGAGGCGTATGGGATTGGTCCGTTGGTTCCGAATACGATTCTGTTGGGGGATAGTGAACAAGCGTCTCATCGTGGGAGTTACTGTCAGATGATCGCCAACTTGCATCAAGCCCGTCGTAATGTGGTGATTTTACGGGATGTGGAGGAACGGGGATTTGGTCGCCGCAAACGGATTGATGTCTGGTGGGGCGGGTTACAGGCAAATGGGGGTTTGATGTTAATCTTGGCGTATCTGTTGCGGACGAGTTTAGAATGGCGCAGTGCCGAAATTAACCTTAAATTAGTGGTTGCCAATAACGCCGCCGCCCAAGCCACGCGGACGAATGTGGAAAACTTGACTAAACAACTACGGATTGGGGCGCGATCGCAAGTGATTGAGGCAAAGGGACGCCCCTTCCCAGAAATCCTGCGTCGGTCTTCCCAAAGTGCAGATTTAGTCTTCTTAGGGATGGCGAAACCGATGGATGATTACACCAGTTATTACGAACGCTTGCAAGGTTTAGCCACGGGATTACCAACAACCGTATTTGTGTTAGCAGAACCCGATTTTGCCTTCTCGGAAGTGTTACAGGAAGGAGGCGTTTGAGGCGAGGGAACAGGGAATCGGGAATCTATCCGTCAATCAGAAGGAAACTATCAACGGCTAAGTGAGTTGGGTTTAACCCAAAATAGTCATAATATCATGTCCGTCCAAACAGTCATTATTCCCTTGTACCTTGATTTATTTAACGGTAGCGTTAATCGCTTCTTATCCTATCCCAGTCTATTTCTGGGAGACTAAAATCGCTAATCACGATACACTGATCCACAGAGCATCTAGAGTAACCACAGTTGAGTTGTCATGACCAATCGCCTTGCCCAATGCCAAAGCCTTTATCTGCGTAAGCATGCGGAAAATCCTATCGATTGGTGGCCCTGGAGTGATGAAGCGTTATTCACCGCTAAGGCAGACAATAAGCCGATTTTCCTGTCCATTGGTTACTCAAGCTGCCACTGGTGTACGGTGATGGAAGGGGAAGCCTTTTCTGATCCGGCGATCGCACAGTACATGAATGCCAATTTCTTGCCGATTAAGGTAGACCGGGAAGAACGCCCCGATATTGATAGCATTTATATGCAGGCGTTGCAGATGATGACGGGTCAAGGGGGTTGGCCCCTAAATATCTTTCTGACGCCAGAGGATCGGGTTCCTTTTTACGGCGGGACGTATTTCCCTGTGGAACCGCGTTATGGGCGTCCGGGCTTTTTACAGGTATTGCAAGCGATTCGCCGCTTCTATGATGTGGAAAAGACGAAGCTGCAAAACTTTAAACAAGAGATTCTTGGTCATCTACAACAGTCGGTTCTCCTCCCCGCTTCCGGACAACTCACGGCTGAGTTACTGCGTCAGGGGATGGACAAGACGATCCGGATTGTAGATAGTGGGAGTTATGGACCGAGTTTTCCGATGATTCCTTATGCGGATTTAGCCTTACGGGGAATTCGCTTCCAGGAAACGACCGAGGTTGATGCATACCAAGCCTCGCGATCGCGTGGGTTAGATTTAGCCAAAGGGGGAATCTATGATCACGTTGCAGGCGGCTTTCATCGCTACACCGTAGACGCCACTTGGACAGTGCCTCACTTTGAAAAAATGCTCTACGATAATGGGCAGATTGTCGAGTATCTGGCGAATCTGTGGAGTGCGGGAATTAAGGAAGCCGCGTTTGAACGGGCAATATCGGGAACCGTGCAATGGCTGACACAGGAAATGACCTCATCGTCCGGCTATTTTTACGCCGCCCAAGACGCCGATAGCTTCACCGAACCCAGCGCCGCTGAACCGGAAGAAGGGGCATTTTATGTCTGGAGTTATGCCGAATTGCAGCAACTCCTCACGGCTAAGGAATTGGCAGAATTGCAAGAACAATTTACGGTGACGTCTGAGGGGAATTTTGAAGGACAAAATGTGTTGCAGCGCCGTTATTCGGATCAGTTAAGTGATTCCTTAGAAACGGCATTAGCAAAACTGTTTACTGCCCGTTATGGTTCCCCACCCGATAGCTTAGAAACCTTCCCCCCCGCCCAGAATAATCAGGAGGCAAAAACCAAGACTTGGTCAGGTCGTATTCCTCCGGTTACGGATACGAAAATGATTGTGGCATGGAATAGCCTAATGATTTCCGGTTTAGCCCGGGCGTATGGCGTATTTCGGAAACCCGAATACCTGGAACTAGCCACAACAGCCGCTAAATTTATTCTGGAGAATCAATGGGTTGATCAGCGTTTCCATCGCTTGAATTACGAAGGTCAAGCGTCTGTATTGGCACAGTCGGAAGATTATGCGTTATTTAT
This sequence comes from Coleofasciculus sp. C1-SOL-03, assembly GCF_040220555.1. NCBI lineage: Bacteria > Bacillati > Cyanobacteriota > Cyanophyceae > Coleofasciculales > Coleofasciculaceae > Coleofasciculus > Coleofasciculus sp. C1-SOL-03. Next base: position 135,940 of record NZ_JAVJUO010000065.1, on the reverse strand, counting down.
TAAAGCGTTATTGGATTTGCATCAAGCCTCACTGGGATTAGCAACAGCACAGGAGTCTTCCCAATCGCCAATCCCGGATATCTGGTTAGACGAGGCGATTAAGGTACAGGACGAATTTGACGAATACTTGTGGAGTGTAGAACTCGCAGGCTACTATAACGCTGCTAATGATAGTAGTGAGGATTTATTAGTACGGGAACGCAGTTATACCGATAATGCCACACCTGCGGCGAATGGTGTCGCGATCGCGAATTTGGTGCGTCTGACGTTACTCACGGAAAACTTGGCTTATCTGGATCGCGCTGAACAAGCCCTGAATGCGTTTGCTAGTGTAATGAACCAGTCACCCCAATCCTGTCCCAGTCTGTTTACGGCTTTAGATTGGTTCCGCAATTCTACCCTAATTCGCACCAGCGTGGCTCAGATTTTATCCCTAATGACGCAGTATTTTCCGGCGACTATGTATCGATTAGAACCCAGTCTTCCGGAGGATTCCGTTGGCTTAGTTTGTCAGGGACTTAGTTGTAAACCTACGGCTCATACTCAGGAACAATTATTGGCGCAAGTCGAGAAAAGTCAAAGCCGGGGCTATTGACGTGAGCAAGTTTAAGGGTTTTTTTGTATGGAGTAAAGGGCGACCCAATCCAATTGAATGGAGTGGTCTGTTAATTGATGCAGGCGGGTCGCCCCTACACGGTTTCCACAGGTGCGATCGCGTCGTCTGTCCTGGCTTAACTCATAATTGGTTAAATTTGTCAAGATTGTGGTGATAGGAATTTTCCGCTTCTGGGGTGACACAGTATTAATCGTCAACTGTGTGATGGAAAGCCCAAGGAGAACGTGAAAACTGACAGCATTTTTTATCGCTTGTTCAAAGGGTTTCCCAGTATCTTCTTTGAACTGATCAACCAATCCCCAGAACAAGCCCAAGTCCAGATAACCGATGAGACGACTAAACAGAATCTGATTGATTTAATCGAGACAATCATCGTTTACAAATTACCGCAAAAAAGCCGAGAGGAGATACAAGCTATGTTCGGGTTAAGTGAACTCAAACAAACCAAGGTTTATCAGGAAGCGCAACAAGAAGGTGAGCAAAAAGCCAAGCTAAAAGCCATACACCGCCTAATGCAGTTAGGTTTGAGTGTGGAGATGATTGCTGAAGGATTGGATTTGCCTGGGGAAGTAGTTCAACCAGCCGCACGGTTATTTGCTGAACAAAATGTTGTGGCGTTTATTGAACTGTTACAGCATTGTTAGGGGTAGACTTCACGTACTGGAGAACTGCTATAGACTTCCCGTGAAAAGTCAGCTACAAGATGGGATAAACGTTAAGGGATGAGGGTAAATCGTTCAACCAAATAGCGCTGAAACTCCACCCCTTGACGTTGGACAATCTCCGTATCATAAACCTGAAAACCAAACCTTTTAAACAACCCCAAACTAAACTCACTTGCTTCTGCATATAAGCGCTGAATCCTGTGACGTTTAGCATAATCCAAGAGAATGTCCATAAGCTGAGAACCAATCCCTTGATGGATGCGATCGCGCCGCACATAAGCTGAGAGAATATGACCATCATCGGCTATCCCCGCAAAGCCGAGAATCCCGGTTTCATCCACCGCCACAAATGTTGTCCCTGACAAAATGAACTCCTGAAACCTAACAGTATCCTCAGCAAACGATGCCCAGCTATGGGTTTGAGCATCAGAGTAGAATTGAGGCGCGATCGCGAGTACCGTTTCTTGATACAGTTTGGCTAATTCGGGACTATCCGATGCTTGAGCAATCCGAATCCTCATAACCTCTATCGGCGTAAACGTTAGTGCGACTCGTGCAAAATCTCAGTCTGTTTGACGTAGAGTTTGCCTCTTCCCCCGAAGACAAATAACCAAATATTTACCGCTAGCCAGTGTAAAATAACAGCAGACCACAGCGATCGCGTCACACCATAAGCAACCGCACGAGTGACCATTGAATCGGGCGCAAGTCTTTGCGCCCCTACGATTTTTTCTCCCCTTGCTTCCAGACGTTCCACGGTACCGTCTCTACTATCCCTAAAGGTTTCATGACTTTCTCAAGATAGACACCTCGAAAGGTTGCAACTTTTCGGGTAAATCAATAATTTTGCCCGTTTTCCGCTTATTGGATAGCAAAACTTCCCACATTGGGATTTCGATGGATTCATCCAATCCTAAATCTTTTTCATAGGAGAAGTTAATTAAAATCAACACGCTCTCATGTTCCGTTTCTCTCAGGTAAGCTAAATGCTCGTAAGGATAATAGATCAGAGTTCGCCAACGTCCCACCTGTAACGCTTCGCTGTTTTTGCGGACTCGTAGTAACGATTTATAGAAATTCAAAATTGAATCATCTTGCTTCAGTTTATTTTCAACATTCACGTCCAGATAGTTTTCGTTAACAGGTAGCCAAGGTTCAACATTTTTGCCAAAACTAAACCCCGCTTGTGCTGAATCATCCCATTGCATCGGCGTCCTCGCCCCATCCCGCGACGGTACAGATTCACCACTTTGAGGATTGGCTACCGCTTTATCCCTGGCTTTTTCTGGGGGAATATTGAGATGATTGACCATGCCAATTTCCTGACCGTAATACAAAAGAGGAGTCCCTCGAACCGTCAATAATATGGTAGCGGCGGCTTTGGCAATGGCTTTGGGATTTGTGCAGAGACTACATTCAATCCAGCGCGATAAATGTCGGGGAATATCGTGATTATCTAAGAAGTAAGTGGGCGAAGCACCTGCTGGCGTCAAGAGTTCTTTCTTTTCAATTTCTTGTTGCAGATAGGCAGGATACCAAGGACTAAATGCAAACTCAAAGGTGAAGGGTAAATGAAGTTCATCATTGTTTACCCCATAAAAAACGACGGAATCATAAAGGCGATTATCGATGAAGGTTTCACCAAGAATCACTCGGTCGTCATACTCATCTATTAGTTGCCGAATCTCCTTAATGATTTGATGGTTGTCCGGAAGGTTTTTATTGTAAAGGTGATGTTGGTTATTATAGTCGTTTTTATCCGTTGCCCCAAATTTCATCGGATTATCGCGAAAGTATTGGTCTTTACTATACACACTCGACGCATCCAGTCTAAAGCCATCCACCCCTTTATTCAGCCAAAACCGGATCATGTCATAAATAGCGGCTTTAACGTCTGGATTTCTCCAGTTAACATCAGGTTGATTGTAATTAAACGTGTGGTAATAATATTGACCACGTTGTTGATTAAATGTCCACCCGCTTCCTCCGAAATAGGAAAGCCAGTTGTTGGGAACTCCACCATCTGGGGCGGGATCTTGCCATAAATACCAATCGCTTTTAGGATTATCTCGGCTGGAACTCGACTCGATAAACCAATTGTGTTGATTTGAGGTGTGATTAATCACTAAGTCCATAATCACTTTGATGCCGCGTTGATGGGCTTCGTTTAAAAGCTTCTCAAAATCCGCTAATGTGCCAAAGGTGGGACAGATATCGCGATAATCACTCACATCGTACCCATTATCAATCATCGGTGATTGGTTAATCGGGGAGAGCCAAATCGCATCAATTCCTAATGAGGTTTGACTGTTGGGATTGCCATCATTCAGGTAATCTAACCGACGAATAATGCCTTTCAGGTCTCCTTTACCATCTCCATTCGCATCAGCAAAGGTGAGGGGATAGATTTGGTAGATTACACTTTTTTGCCACCATTTAGTTTTTTTGAGATTCATAAGTAGTCGGACAAAATAAAACGGTACTGTACTAAGTTTTGCAAACAAGCCTCCAACCCTTACAAAGGACGTAGCTTGCTTCTCGCTTGCGCGAGTTCTCCACCGTTAGCTTTTATTGTGTCCACCTATTTAACGACACCAAGCGCCCAGGGTTGTATATACAGGGTATCATCGGCGCGATCGCACCTGGATTAGAATAATGGCAGAGTTGAGGACACATCATGTCAGAAGGGAAAAAGCAACAGTTCAATGATCCGGTCGGCAGCGTGGATAATAAAGGCACTCAACATAATGTGGCAGGAGTCAACTACGGGGTTCAGACTAACACCTCAGATCCTGAACTTCAGGCTACAGTACAAGAGATTCAAGCGTTGGTCTCTAGTTTAGACCTGACTCAGGCGACTACCACAAGCCAACAGTTGAGGCTGGCGGAAGTTGTCATTACCAAAATTGAGGATCAGCCAACCTTTAAGGAACGAGCAATCCGCGCGGCGCGGGGTGGATTTGTGGAAGGACTCAAGCAAACTCCAGTGGGGGCGATCGTTGCTGGGGCGATCGAGGGTTGGACAAACGAGAAAGATTAGTCTATGTCAGAGCCAACGAATCAAAATACAGGGAGTCAAGGGAACCAGGGTCAGCAAGGGAATGTTGCTGGTGCTAATTATGGTGTTCAAAATACCTACTACAACAGTGAAGGGCGACAGCTATCTAAACAGGAGTATCGCAGTCGTCAAAGTTTATTGACTCAGATGCGAACCGAGGTAGAAAGCCGTTTAACCCAGTCTATACACCGGGCAGCGTTCGTGAATTTGGGCAAAGAACAGCAACCCCAGCAGGTGCAACGTCCTTGGGATATGTCGGTGAAGGTGGGGGAACAGCGCAGCGTTCAGTTACCGCCCCAGACGACTATTCTGGATGTGTTTGATAATCCCACGATTTCCGGCAAATTCCTGATTTTGGGCAAACCGGGGGGCGGAAAAACCACAACGTTATTAGAGTTAGCGGAAGCCTTGATTGAGCGGGCAGAAGGGGATAGCGATGCCCCGATTCCAGTGATTTTGGAGCTTTCGACTTGGCAGGAGGTGACGAAACCCAAGTTTTTGCCCTTTGGAGAGCGGGAAAAATATGACCCTTCGATTAAGGAGTGGGTTTTGTCTCAGCTTATGAGTAAGGGGGTGAGTCAGGACATCGGGGAAAAGTGGCTTCGGGAGAAGGAGTTAGTGCTGTTGTTGGATGGGTTGGATGAATTGCAACCGGAACGTCAGGCGAAGTGTGTCCGGGCAATTAATCAGTTTTTCAGCAGTGAGTTTTCGCCGTCGCATTTGGTGGTGTGCAGTCGCAAGGAGGAATATGAGGACTATGAGGAGATTTTGCTCTTAAATGGGGCGATTTGTTTGGAGGATTTGACGAATGAGCAAATTCGGGATTATTTTGCCTCTATTAATCTAGGGGAATTTTGGGAAAGTATCAAAGGTTCGGAGAAGATTATCGATTTCATTCGTCAGCCGTTGTTTTTAGCAATTACGAGTATTGCGTATCAGCAGATTGATGTTGAGGAGTGGCGGAATTGTAATACGGAAGAGAGGGCGATCGATTATTTGCTTGGTGTTTATCGGGTTGAGAGACTGACTAAAAAAACATCCAGTAATTCGCAAAATAAGACATCTGATTTAAATCCTTTATCTGTTCAAAATAGACTTGCAAGAATAGCAAAATATTTTTACTTACAACCGTTTATTAGTGTAGAAGAAATCAAAATAGATTCACTAGGACAACAAAATCATAAAATTTTGCAATACTCTCTTGCTTTGTTAATTCCAACGACGACTTGCTTTATTTTTTTGCTAAACCCGTTTACATTACCCCTTGTTTTTATCCTAATTAGTGTTTTAACAATATTAACAATTTTGTTCGGAATGTTAATAATCTTAGTTAGTTTGGTTGGCGAAGAAATTGGAAATTTTCTAGAGCGATTCTACTGTTTTATAACTGGAATTTTTACCATTGTATTATCCTATTTTATCTTAAATTTATCTAAGGTTTTACCAGAATATTTTGTGACAATTGCTTACACATTAATTTTATCGTTGGCAATTATTTTGCCATTTCATCTTAAGTTAAGGTGTCAAAATATAAAAAAAATTTCAATTTCAATTGGAAAATTTTTTACGATACAAACTTTGGTTATTTAATGATTTCATTAGCAATTCTATGTTTTGGGTTAATAGTATTGCTTTTTGATTTTATAAAATATATCTATTTTCAATTCTTGGTTTTAATTGGAAATCCTCCCGAACCAGTAGATGATTGGTTCTTCTATGAAGGTTTATTTAATCTTGCATTATTTTTGTATCGAACAAATGCGATTTGGTTTATATTAGCAATTTTGATTGCCGCAAGCATTGCAGTTGGATTTTTAACTGAAAACAAAAATAGATCACCTAAAAACAGAAAAGGTAATGCCGTAAAAAATTCTGTTATCAATTCTTTAGTATTATTCTTTGTGGGTTTTTGCTCAGGCATTATCCCTGGATTATTTTTTTTGAATGTTTACCTATGTATAGGCATTGGACTTATTATAGGCTTGGTCTTTGGCTTATTAGAAGGATATCCTTGCTTGAACTATTTTTCACTACGCCTAACCCTGTGGCTAACAGGTCAAATGCCCTGGAATATCACCCGCTTTCTCGACTACTGCACGGAACGCCTCATCCTGCAACGAGTCGGCAACCGCTACCGCTTCATCCATCGCCTCGTGCAAGAACACTTCGCTAAACTGGAAATCCAGAAAGAGTAAAGCTGACTCAATCAAAAAAAAACCGGGTTTATGCTCTCTGGACAACTGCATCCAATTCCAATTTGTGATGTTTTCTATGAACATTGCTATAATAAAAAATCAACCCTTACCTGATTCTGAATATGACCTTTACCACAGACAATCCCCTAACTTGGCAATACCTAAAAATTGACACTCAAGGTCAGGCAAAAATTGCAGATAGTCGTGTTTCCGTTTCCCAACTGATTCAAGAAAAACACGCCCACGGTTGGAGTCCAGAAGAATTGCACTTTCAGCACCCTGAAATTTCCCTTGCTGCCATTTACTCTGCCCTCAGTTATTACTACACCTATCAACCCCAAATTGATGCTCAAATTGATGAAGAACAGCAAACCATTCAAACACTACAAGCTGAATTAATTCAAATGAAAGTCGGTCATCATACCTCAGAATTTAAACAAAAAATTCAGAAAAAACGGGGACAGCAGGGATAAAAATGGCAATCTATTACTATTTTGATGCTCCAGTTCATCGAGCCATTAAAATTGGTCTGCAACTGAGAGGCGTTGATGTGCTGACAGCTCAAGAAGACAATAACAGTAGTGCCATAGATGAAATCATCCTGAGTCGCTCTGTCCAACTTAATCGTCCCCTCGTGACGACTGACCATGATTTTCTGGTTTTGGCTAAAAATTGTATTGATAACCGCCAAGATTTTACAGGAATTTTCTTTCTCAGTCCCAAAATTTCTATTGGCTATGCGGTAGAAGAGTTAGAAGTTTATGCCAAAATTGGAGAGCTAGAGGATTTTGCTAATCAAGTAATTTTTGTCTAGTACCAACCCAAGTGATCCGAGTAAACCCGCCCTGCAAATCTACACCGCCCTCAAAAAAGCAGGTTGTCCCCGAACCCCTTGCTAATTGCCAATTAACGCAATTCCTCAAATTCGCTAAAATATCAGCAAACCCTAGCCCCCAGCTAAAAAAATGAGTCAAACTATTGATATCACCGGACTCACCCCTGAACAAATCGAGCAAATTTATCTAATGATAGAAACCTTTAAAACTATCAATCAGCAGCAGAATCAATTAAACCCAGAACATCTCTCAGAATCAGACCTCAATTCCTTATTTTTTGAAAGCGAAATTCTCCAACCCTTTAATCGGACTATGCTTTATGGCAACAGAAGCTAAACGAATTTATCTGGATACTAATATCCTTGCTTATGTTGCTAACACCAAAGCTCCTCAACATAAAGCGGCATTACAAATCTTTCGACCCACCGAAAGGGAAATTTTGTGTGTCTCATCACAGGTTTTAGCCGAATTTTATTCCTATATTACTAATCCTGCTATTTTAGCCAACCCTTTACAGCCAACGGAAGCAATTATCCGCATTAAACGGATTTGCCAGATGCCCCATATTTGCTTACTTTCAACTCCCGTGGATCTGTTTGAACGTTGGATGAGTCTATTGACAGAAAGACCTGTAACCAATGGAGGAGTTTTTGATTTACTCCACATTGGGATTATGTTAGCCCATCAAGTTAACACAATCTACACTTTTAATATCAAGGACTTTTCTTGGTGTTCTCAAATTGAGGCGATCGATCCGAGTCATTTTTAATCAACCACCCTAGGATAAATAGGGGGATGAAGAATGTCGCGCCCACCTAACTGGGGCGATTTTTTCTTAATTTAAGATGAGAATCTGCCTGTTTTACTCCGGGAAAAAGGCTGGATACACAAAGGCAAATGCTGTCGAACTGGAAATACAAGCTCTTCATTCGTGTAATAGTTGCCGTAGGGATAATCCATGTAATTGCGGCTGTATCCCGGTTAGAGGAGATGTAGGTTAGTCAATCTGTCATTTAAGGAGTATTTGTAATTTCCACAATCATTTCCCCTTGGCGCAATTGCTCTAACGCATCTGGCAAAGCTGCTCTCAACAATTGCCGCAAGTTGCGGTTAGTGACATTGCCACAAGTTAGCCACAAAATTTGAGGAGGCGATCCTAAACGACATACCAAATCGATGAAATCACTGTCTTTCGTAATAATCACAACATTTTCAGCCCGTGCTGCTGCAAAAATTTCGATATCTTGAGCATCCCGCAGCCCTAAATCTCGCAATGCACTCCCGTCTAAACCAAAGGTTTCTGTCAGCCAATTTGCCAGGGTGGGCGGAAGTTGAGCATCGATCCAAATCTTCATGCGGTTAGTCGAGGAAAATCAGTACGTCGTGCTGCAAAGACTAAACAAGCTTGGATATCTGCTAGTTCTAAATCAGGAAAGTCTTCTAAAATTTCAGAAATGCTAACATTTTCTGCCAACATCTCTAAAATATCGGTGACTCGAATTCGCATTCCTCGAATACAGGGACGACCACCACATTGACCAGGATTTTGCGTAATTCGGTTTAGTAATTCAGGAGTTACACTCATAACATTTTTGAGTCCTAATTAGTTATTTTTTTCTAATTAATCATAGCATATAACAACTTTGACCGATTCAATGAATGCTACAAAGTCCTCTGAAACTGTGCCGGCAAAGTCATTTGCATCGACGGTAGCCGCTTCAGCGATCGCAGTAACCCCGCCCTGCAAATCTACACCGCCCTGAAAAAAGCAGGTTCGCCAGTCCAGACGGTAAACCCCGCACCATAGGCGAATTGCAAGCCTACTGCGAAGATGACCGGGGATGAATGCTACAAATCGTTCAATCTCGATCCGTCTCAACTGAGGCGATTTTTCCTTAATTTAAGATAACAATCTGCTTGTTTTACTCCGTGAAAAATGCGGGATACACAAAGGCAAATGCCGTCGAACTGGGAATCCGTGTCCCATCTAACTCTTCGACAATCACGGTTTCCAGTTCACTATCCCAACGAGCGCGAATTTGCCGATTATTAAAGTCTACCACCTGCGTGCCAACTCGTTCGAGTTCTTGGTGAGGAAACTGATGATTAGCACCGGAGAAACGGTTTTTCGGCGTTTGCTCGTCTGATTTCCACACATAGCTGATAATGGCTTTGGGATGAAGCGTCAACTCATCCTGATTGCGAACTGGAAATACAAGCTCCTCGTTGGTGTAATAGCTGCCGTAGGGATAATCCATGTAATCGCGGCTGTATCCCGTATCCGTGGAGAGAATTTTACTGTCGGGATGCTCGGCTAGCCAGTCCCCAAGGGTGGTTTTCATGGCGGGAAGCCTGTTTAGAGAACGGTTAACATTGGCACCAACGATACCCAGCGCCCAGGGTTGGGCATAAAGGGTATCATCGGCGCGATCGTACATCACCAAGCAACTTTGATACAACTTACCCGATACCCCGTAGGTGGTGTTTCCCCGGTCAAAGACTACAATGGTATCGCACAGGGGACAATAGGAAACCGTGAGGTTAGTACCGCCGACTGTATCGTTGACAATTTCGTGCCAATTCATAATCCCATACGGATAGGCTTTCGCTTCTCCATTGACGACAACGCCAATGACGAATTCATCCTGTTCAAACGGTGTCGTCTCGGCGGTATCGAAGCGCGGATTATCAACACTGGGAATGCCATCTTTAGGCGGTCCACCATCGAGAAGTTGAGTTAAGTCAATGCGGGTATTTTTAGCGGGGTCAATATTTTGCTTGCGGAGATCGTCAAGTTCTTGGCTTTGGTCATGAAAATGTTTGGTGAGAGAGAAGTATTGAAGTTTAAAATCTTCCCAGCCACCCGCTTCTAGAACTAACGTCCCTATCAGTAAGGCAACCAAGGAAATACTACTGAGAGTTATTTTTATGGCTCTGTTCATTGAATGTTTTCTCAACTCGTCGTTAAGTCTTAGTTGGGGCAGACGCTAATACCATCAAGGAGGTTAATATAAATGCCACTGACTTTAGCGTTTGTAGTCAGCGCTTTAGCGCTTCTGGCACGCTTCGTGCCTACTACAAACCCAGCCTAAGTCAGCAACATTCAGATTAAGATGCCGACATTGTTAAAGACGGTAAAATAGTCTAGCCCCTATTGATCAGATTAATACGGCTTTTTTAAATTACCCTAAAGCGATAATGAGAATAAGATGAGAAGGTGCTTGAATAGCTAATAGTCCTAGGTTTGGTTATGAAAATGTTTGGTGAGAAAGAAGTATTGCAGTTTAAAGTCTTCCCAGCCGCCAGCTTCTACAATCAATATGTCAATTAGTCGGGGCGGGTTTAGTCGCATCCGGGTGAAGCAAGAAATGATAATAGTCAAACCCGCCCCTACACGCTTAAAACCATGCCCTCGAAGGAAGCGAAGGGTCAACACTCCACACTTCCTCACCTTCAGGTTTTTGACATTCACTTCTTATCCTCATCCCCTAATGCTTTGAGCAATTTTCTGGCAATCAGCGTACCCACAACTGCACCCGCCACCACTTTCGCGGTTTTTCCAGTTACTTTTGGTTCTAAATATTGCTGATAAACGTCCTCGGTGAACCATTTCGCCGTCAACTTCAAATCCCGTAGGGGTGTGGGCAAGATATTCATATAAGTGCCTTGGCGAATTAGGTGTCCGATTTCGCCATCCACCTCAACCTGATTCGAGATGTTTGCCGCCGCCTCTTCTAACCCTAGTTTCATCAGCGTGCCTCGAATGTTAACCTCAGCAGGCTTAGGTTCTCTACCTTTGGCTAAAGCTTGGAGATTAGACGCGATCGCATCTCCTTGTTGGTGCGCTACCTGTGCTGTCGGTGGCAGGGAATTGTCTTCAACAGCCGCGCAATCACCCCCCGCGAAAACCTCGGGAAACTCTAACAGTTGCAGGGTTGGTTTGACCAACGGACGACCTTTGCGATCGCGGTTTTCCTCAGCAATGGGCAAGTCCTTAATTAAAGGATGAGTTGAAGTTCCGGCTGTCCACACAATCGTTGCAGCGGGTAACGTTTCCAGCTTATCCCCCTGTTCATAGTCTAAGGAATCTGGGCGAATAGCAGTCGCTTGTGCCTCGGTCAGCAATTCCACCTTAACCGCACGGTTTTGCAACTCCTCGTATGCTGTGTCCCGCAGGGGATCATTAATGTCACCTTTGAGAATTTCGGCTCCGCGATTGAGTAGTACCACCCGGATTTCTTGGGGTTGACCCCCCATTGCCTCATACCAAGGTGGGAGCAAATCGGCTAACGTGGCGGCTAATTCTACCCCCGTCGGACCACCGCCAATAATGGCAAAGGTTAACAGTTTGCGGCGTTCTTCAATATCTTGGGTTTGCATCGCTTGGATCAGGCATTCCCGTAAACGCTGATCTAGTGCGATCGCGTCTTTTCCTTCCCGAAACGGCAAAGCATTCTCCTTTGCCCCCTCAACGCCAAAATAGCCCGTGACGCTGCCTAAAGCTAAAACCAAATTGCTGTAAGGGCAAGATGTACCGGAGGCTAAGGTAACCTGATGCTGGTGCAAGTCAATGGTTTGCACCGCGTCTTGCACGAATGTCACGCCGCTACCATCAAGTAACTCCTCAAAACGAGGCATAACCTCTGGCTCCTCCATTTGACCGCTGAAATACTCATAGAGAAGGGGTTTAAAGCGAAAACGTTCTTCGCGATCAATAAGAATAACTGAGCGCGGATAATTGGAACGGCTTAAATGTATAGCAGTAAACAGTCCGGTAAACCCACCGCCAAGAATTACCGTTTGCTGAATTAAATCATTCATAACCAATCAAAAACCTCGTTTAATTTCTGTAGGCGATTCCCTCGCCAAATGATTTCCTGGGTTATCAACGTGAGGATTTCCGAACCCCCATTAGACATATCCGAAACCCTTATCCTGTCTAGGTAAAAATCTAATTTAATTTCTGGAGATATCTATTAGGGGTTTGCGGTACTAAGTTAATTGATTCTGCGACTCATGGGACTCCCGTGACTCCCATCCCCAGTCGATCCAGTGTCGATCTAACCAATAAGTCCACCGCTTTTGGAAACCTGCGACAAATCCCAGAATGATAATAAGCTGAATCGCGCCAATGATGTAAAACATCTGATTACTCAGCCCACTAATCAAATAAAAATTCTGGTAAACTGCTGCGGCATGGTTAGGGTTGACAAATTTATCTAACGTCCACATTAGCATGACCAGAAACACGCTTAGTCGCAGCAATAGCAATGCGACAGGGATTCGGCGATCGCTACTCATGGTTTATCTCAACTCCTGCTTATACATCAAATTTTAAACTTCGCTTTTTTGACAGACGTAGTAGGCTACGTTTCTACATTAATTTTTACGTCTTAAAGACTGCTAACTGGGGTTACTTTATCGATACTTTAGCATGGATGTTGCTTGTGGTTTTCGGGAGATTTCGCCAAATGCTAAAATTAGCGATTTCTGATTTCAGCGTGGTGAGTTTATTCCTGTACAACGCTTTCATCTAAAGCTTTCTTGGAAAGGTGTGTTACGTAGACAGTCACGGCAATCGTAGCAATTAAGCCAATTATCCGAATCACCCATTTGGCAATTTGAGTGTCCTGTGTGGTGGGTTGATTGGACATATCGAGTGTGGCTAAATTCCTAGCTAGGGAACCGATGTAAACGTACACCACGGTAGCTGGAATCATGCCAATGGAACCCAAAACATAGTCTTTTAAGGAAACTTGGGTAACGCCAAAGACGTAATTGAGGAGGTTGAACGGAAAGATAGGAGAAAGGCGAGTCAGCAGGACAATTTTCCATCCTTCTCTCTTCACGGCTTGATTAATCGCTTTGAATTTGTCATTGCTCTCAATCTGTTTACAAACCCAATCCCGCGAAAGATAGCGTCCAATCAGGAAAGCACAGATGGCTCCAAACATTGCCGCGATCGTGACATAGATGGAACCCCAAAATAAGCCAAACAAGCAACCTCCTTTTAATGTTAAGAGGGAACCCGGTATAAACAGCAGTGTTGCTACGTTATAGATGATCATATACACAATGGGGGCTAAGACACCCAAACTGTCAACCCAAAGTAAGGAGGCTTGCAAAAGCTCCCGAAGGTCAAAATGTTTAGTGGCAATAATCAGCAGGACAACTAAACCCCCGATTAGTACCAGTTTTAGTTTAGAATTTAAGCTGTATTTATTTAGTTGAGTCATTAAATTTCCCTCAATTTACTCTTCTAAAATCTGCTATCTGACCTCTGCTTTGTCCCTAGCAAAACAGGGGTATTTAATCCGAATTATAGCAGTAGACACATCGATTAGGACTTTCCGAACTGTTGTTCCAGATGTTGCATGCAACGTCTCTACCATAAGATGCGTCCTAACCGCTATGGCGATTGCTATAAGTATTATTTGTTTTATAAAAACCATTAACGGCGATAACGTTCTCGCTCAATTTGCAACCGCTGTCGGACTAACTTGTAGACTTCCTGTGCCAACATCCGCAAATTGGATTCACTGACGAGTTCTGGTTCGCTGGATTGGGAAGATTTAGCAACTGTTACTGAAGGTTGAATCGTTTCTATCGGAGTTTGATTGGTTCTAGAAGCTGTTTTGGTTTCCGCTTCGATAGAATCTGCAACATCACCCGATTTTTTTCTCGGACTAGCATACAGGGGACGAAATCCGTCTGGGGTAAACATAAAGCCTTCGATTTCTTCATCTTCCCTATCCTGACTAGAAGCCGGACTATCCTCACCGATTAATTCAGCTAAACTTGACCAAGAGGTTGGTGGAGTTTGACTAGAGGATTGACTCTCTAGATGAAAATCTGAATTACTTTTGTGCAAAGAGGGTGAGTTCAAGGGTGAGAGACTTGACTCAGGTAAACGATTCTGATTATTCTCGGAACTGCCGAAAGGAAATTTGCCTAATTCCTGATCGATTGACGTTTCAGGAGTCAGATTTAACACCTGCAAGGATTGAAGAGAAGACCAACCTAAACCCTGAAATTGACCTAAGGAAATTATGGTGTTTAAGTCTTGCCAACTCAGGGGGAGTTGGGGAAAGGATTTGGCTTGACTAACCTCTGGCAAAAACGGTGGACTTAATTCATTTTTATCCCGGTTTTCAATCGGTCTAGTTCCTAACGTATCATGCTCATCAATCAGCTCTAAATTTTCCTCAAGTCGTCCAGATTGAATCGGTGTTTTCTGCTGATCCGCAATAACTGTAGGTGCTTCCCCTGGAACGCCTGTTAACTTTGTCAGTGGGGTTTCGTTCCTCAATCCAATGCCATCATTAGCTTGAGCATTTTCTGCCCACCTGACAGGGGCCTCTTCCCGTGGTTGAGAGATTGCCGCTAATACAGTTCTGCCCGTCGAAGAAAGTATGTCTAAGTGATGAACATTTGAGTTAGCAAATATCCCTAAAGCGTGAGATTTTATCGGTGTCTGTCCCAGAGGTTGAGGCGACAGTAATGGCTTGTTTATCCCAAGGGATCGTTCTGAAACGTTCATCAGTGATTTGTATTTGAAATTAAAAATTCAGTCAGGGCAGGTTTGAGGTAAAATTAATTATCGCGAAAATTACTAAACCTGCCCTTAAAGACAAAGACGTGCCATGGCACGTCTCTACATCGTTAATTACTGGGGAAATAGCCAGTGCTAGCACGTTGTAAATCGGTACTGGCACCGCCTCCACCTTGCTCGGCGACAACTTTTAATCCTTCATAAGCAAGGGTCAATTCCTCAATCGCCACGGTGCTGGAACTCGCTTGTAAGGCTGGCGTTTTCCAACCGACTGGAATCGCACCGATTAATGTCCAACATTGCATGGTTTCTCCGGCTTGATTAAAGACCAAGATGTTGACATTACGTCGTTCTTTTTTACCAGGATTGAGCGTCTTGTTAATCCAATCCCAAAATACTAAATCTTCGGTAATCCCCCGCTTGAGGGTAACATCATCAAATTTGGCTTGCTTGAGAAAGATGCGTTGCTGTTCGTTAACTCCTCCTTCAAAATAAACTTCTTTATCAATCTGAACTCCTAACCCAGAACACTCGCTAAATGAAGCCGTAATCTGACTTTCGATTTCGATATAAAATCGATTAGCGGTGACGTAGTTGAGTTCGTGGGTGATATTACCATTGTCAGCCATTTATAGTAACCCTCTGTAGTTTTTATGGCGTTCGCGTTGCTTGCGTAAATCCTCTTGCATTAGCTGATACACTCGATCGCTGAGTTTCCGCAGGAGTAAAGGATCTTGGGATACCTTGGCAGCAAGTTTCAAGAGAATAATTGTTCGTTGTTCAGGGTTCATGGGTTATATCCTTTCCTTTTTCCTGGCAATCTTCTGCCTTCTGCCTTGTCTCCACCAATAGTGTCAGTATTTCACCGGACATGATATTATTTGTTCCTCATCCGTCTTCCCCGATTCTGTAATTGCGAGAGGTAACTCTCATCTTCTGGATCAAATGCCTGTTTTTTTACCGTTGGCATTGTCCCAGAAGAGCCGTTTGTTGAATGATCAGTTTCTTCAATCTCGTCCCGTTGCTCCTCAACTCGGTTCAGCCGATGTCTTAATACTCTCGCTCGTTGCAGTAATTGTTGGTATTGACCGAGTTCTGGAACCTCTTCCCAATCGAGTTCTACTCGATCTGTGACTGTATCACTAGAGGTTGTCGGCTTAGTAATTTTGCGGCGACGTCTGAGTGTATCAGCTTTGTACTGCAAGTCTTGAAAGGTATCACTTTCTGTGATTTGGGCGACTTCCTCGTCTTTTTTGGTTTCGTCGATTTCAATGTTGATTCTCAGCAGTTTCTTAACTGTTTTAGCCACAACTTGACCGTAGCGGTCAATAATGACAACGCTAAAGGTGGTTAAGGCTAACCCGATGGCTGGCGGAACTAACGGTATCCACCCCGACTGCTGAACGAATACAGCATAGGAAATACCATACAACACACCACCCGCTACTAGGGCAACTGGAATCAGAATCCAAGGACGGCGAATTTTCCAAGCCAGAGTTCCGCCGACAACTGACCAGAGAAAAATCCAGAGAATTTCACTTCCCTGTGACCAATACCAAATTAAGGGGCGACCCTCTAAAACGGTACTCAGGATTTGACTGACAACTTGAGCGTGAAGAACGACCCCAGGCATTAACACTCGATCTTGGGCAGCTGCACTAAAGGGCGTGGCAAAGTCGTCATTGGCTGTGCTGGCGGTGTATCCGATTAAAACCACTCGGTCTCTAACGAGATTAGGATCAATGTTGTCTTCTAATACATCGGTCAGAGTCACCTGGTCAATGGCATTTTCCCCTGACCAATTGATCATGATTTGGTAGTCAAATGCACCTGTGTAGCTATAGTTACCTGATTGGTCTTCCAGAGGAGGGAATATGGTGGAATCCAACTTGATGAATTCCTCTGGGGTGGTTAATTCTTCTTCGATTCCCTCTGTTTCCAGGTATGACAGGGCTAACTGAAATGGAAAGGAATAGAGGAGGCTATCGGGATCTTGACACAGATGGGGATTTTCTGGGAGTGGTTCCACCAACGGCGGAAATGACACTAATGCTGTGCGGCGAATGACTTGATCTCGGTCAAGCTGCATATCAGCAAAACCAACTTGTTCTGGGGGAACTCCGGGGGCGGGTGGCGTTCCGGGTTCAGTCGCAGAACTCATGACACAGGCGGCGACCATGTTATCGTTTTGTTCAAGAACCTGAATTAAATCCTCACGACCTTCGCCAATAGGCACATCCCGTCCAATGTCAATGCCGATCGCACGGGGTTGATAGTCTGCTAGTTTCTTGAGTAGCGTCGCTAATGTGGCATCCGTTATCGGAAACTGGTTATAGTTGCGGATATCATCTTCGCTAATCCCCACGACTAACAGGCGATCGCTTGGCTCTGATTCAGGACGCGATCGCACGAGTTGGTCATAAGCGTCCAGTTCAGCTCCTTCTAACGCCCCCAACTGTCGCAGTCCCACAATCACCCCTGTAACTACCACACTCGTAAGAACGACTGTGCCGCCAAACGCCATGATTCCCTTACCTACGGGATGTTGGGTGAAAAATGAACGCATTTCAGAAATCATCTTGGTATTGCCTCCTGTTCGCCTGAGGGTTAATTCGCTCTTCACGCCCAATTTAAGGCGGAATTTCTGGACATTCTCAACCTAGGATTAGGACAATCAAACTTAATATAAATTAACCTAGAGTCAGTCAACTCTAGCAACTTTCTAATTTTATCTCGGTATTAATCACTTTTTTTTAAGAAGTGTAATGATACTAGGTTTTACCGATGAGTCCGATAGAATATTAGTATATAATATAGTACCCAGGCAGTTTATTACTGTCATGGTTTAAATTGTATACTGAGCGACTTGAGGCAGTGAAGCTGATCATAACCCAGCACCTTGGCTGAGTCGCTATCAATAAAGAAATGAGGTAACCTGGTTTAGCATTGCTGAAAATTCACAGCTAGGACAGGAAACGTTGCTGAATAGAGAGGAGTCGCTCTGTAGATAAATACGCTGATTTCGCTCTAGCTCTCTACTACCGCGTTAATTAAAATTGTATCCATTACTGCCATTGGCAAGGAGTAAAATGAAAAAGCCCTCTATATATCTTAAAACGTTTTCCCTGATGTTGTCTCTGGGATTAGTAATGAGTGCCAGTGTCATGGCAATTGCTGGTCTGAAGCCGAGTTCACCCAATCAGGAAAATCAGAAGCTTTCAGAAACGTTAGTCGCGGGTAATAAACGTCTACGCTTCCGGCGGCGGGGAATCAGAGCGTCTCGACGCAGAACTGGAGGGTTCTCGCGGGGGATGTGCCAAATCGGCGATCAAGAACAGATTGTCAATATAACGCCGTTATTACCGCAAGTTCAAACCCAAGAGTTGCCGGAAGATGAAGAGTCATCGGCAAATGTTCAAGTTCCGGTGGAACTGACCGTCGAGGAAATGCCGACATTCCTGGTTCATGTGAGTGAGACTCAAGTAGAGGAAGCAGTGTTTACACTGCTCAAGGAAGAGGGGGATATAGAGAAGGTTGTTTATGAAAACACCATCTCCCTGAAAGATAAAACGCCTGGGATTGTCAGCATTAGCCTACCCGCACCCGATGCGGCTAGTTCAGATCACGATGGGTTAGAAACGGGTGAAATATATCGCTGGGTTGTATTTATTGCTTGTGATCCAAATGATTGGAGTCAAAATCCTAGGGCAGAAGGATGGGTGAAGCGAATTGCCAAGGAAGACTCTCTGGCACAAGAGTTAGCCAAAACGCCAGAAATGCAGCACCCAGAAGTGTATGCGGTTCATGGAGTTTGGACAGAGACAGTGAGTTCACTGGCGAAATTACGGGAGCGTTATCCGGATAATCCTCAAGTTCAAGCGGACTGGAAAGATCTCCTGGAATCTGTGGGGCTAGAGAATCTCGTTGCAGAACGTCCTGTTAATAGTCCTGAGTCAAGGGTTGAAAATTAACTTTTCTCAGACAACTGAGTCGTTGTACTTTCAACTCCAGACACTGATTCCTGTCCGGATATGACACAGACCTTAAAGGGAAAAGCTTATCCTCTTTTTCCTACCTAGAGGCGTTCCGCCGGAACGCCTCTACATACATATCTCAAGTGCCTCCATTGGCAAGAATTAACATGAAAAAGCCCTCTATCTATCTGAAAACGTTTTCCCTGATGTTGTCTCTGGGATTGGTGATGAGTGCCAGTGCCATGGCGATCGCTGGTCTCAAACCCACTTCGTCCAGTCAAAATTATCAGAAGCCTTCGGAAACCCTCTTCGCTGGAAATAAAGGTCTGCGATTTCGCAACCGAAGAATTCGAGCGTCTCGGTGGAGAACCCCAGGATTCTCCCGAGGTTCGGGTATGTGCTACGGAGAGGAAGTCGAGGTCACACCCTTAGTACCAGAAACCTCAGAAAAAAACACAGTTCCAGTTGAAGTGACTGTACAGCCCAATCCGACGTTCTTGGTTTATGTCGGTGAGACTCAAGCCAAAGAAGCAGAATTTGCATTGCTGAGTCCAGACAAAGAGATTATTTATCACGAAATGGTTTCTCTAAACGAAACGCCAGGAATTGTCATGTTCACTCTGCCAGAGCCAATGACAGAGGAGAAGCAGCTACTCCAGGAATCGGAAAAGTACCAGTGGGTATTTTCTCTCAGTTGTGAGGAGGGGGGTGATGCTTCTGGCAATTTGACGGTCGAAGGGTGGGTTGAGCGTGTTTCTCCAGCCACCGAACTTGCTCAAAAGTTAGCCAATGCATCAGAACGGGAAAAGCCAGCTATTTTTGCCGAATATGGCTTCTGGATGGATGCAGCAGGTACATTGGCTCAGTTACGTCAGGATTCCGATGATCCTCAAGTTCAAGAAAATTGGCAATCTGCCTTGAACTTTGCGGGTCTAGATCAACTGATTGAAGAACCGTTGGTGAGTCATTCTGGGTCACCTGTTGAAATCAATGCTGAAAATTAAGGCGCTTGATGTTGACTCAAGGTTGTGAGGGATAGGTTCCAGGTTCCAGGGAAAAGGTTTAACCTTTTCCCTTTTTAATCACTGACAATGGTTAGATTGGCACCCTCTTTACACGCTCGCCGTTTCTCGCAAGGCGTCCAGCACGGTATCGTGAATCACCCCATTGCTGACAATGACCCCCTGATTATCAGACAGTTTGGCACCCAGAGAAAAGTTAAGGGCTTTCCCGTGCATATCGGTCACCCGTCCCCCAGCTTCCTCAACTACAATCGTTCCCGCCGCGTGATCCCAAATCTTTTCCCGGTAGTCTGGAGACTTGGGTGATGGCAAACGCAGGTAAAGCGATGCCCGACCCGACGCGACTGCACCATATTTAGCTTGAGAGTCCATCCGCAACGAAGGTGCGGTAATGCCTACCGCCTTAGCAACGGCATCCTGTCGGGAATGATCCCCGTGACCGGATTCCACACTCTCCACAAAACGCATCGCCTCTGCATTATCCGCCTTGGTTACCTGAATCGGCTGAGGTTCACCGCCAGACATGGGCATCATGGTTGCGCCTTGACCCCGTACCGCGACGAACAGGACACCCTTTTCTCCATCCGGTTCATAGGGGGAAACGGGGAGGGCGGGACAGGCTAAAACACCGAGTTTTACTTCACCCAGTTCTACTAGCGCTAAAGCTACAGCATATTGGTCTTGACGCAGAAACCCTTTTGTGCCATCGATGGGATCTAATGTCCAATAGCGTCCACCAATCTGACTATTACCGCGATCAATCCAGTCCAATACCTGATCCGGTGTGGCATCACCAACGACAGACTTGACGTAGTGACTTACCCGATTCAGTTGATCAGCCATTTCCGGTTGACGCAACTGGGACGCATCTTCTTCACCCACCACGAGGTCATCAGGAAACGCCATCGCTAACGCTCGACAGATAACCGCCTGGGAACCCAAATCCGCCACTGTGACCGGACTTTTATCGCTCTTTTCCATGGCTTCAGTCACCTGTTCTTGGCGAACTTGCTCACAGAGTTTTGCTGCTGTCAGTGCCGCCTCAATAGCTACCTGTTTTTCTTGCTCGTAAGACATGATAAATCTCTATTGCTCCATAATACTCTCAAACAACCGGGCTAAGAACGGGTGGGAAAACACCCCATTCAGCGGCTTTAGCCCATCCTTACCCCCAGACAGATATTTTTTATTCTGGTAACGAGGGCAATTGCCATCGTGGGGGCTTGCTTACAACACTCCTCTTAATCAGCCTTTCAATGTTGATACCCTGCTACTGGTCGAGAAGCCGCTTCCCGTTGACCTTGAGTACTGTTTGGTCGCACCCTTGGGTTAGGTTTAACTTTCCCGATGTCACCACTGATCACGATCTGCCCAAATCTGTACCTGGATTAATCTGTACAGTGACATAAGACTAGGAGCGATCGCTATGTGTAACGTATTGCCGCTTCCATAATGACCTCTCAGCAGAGTGATCATCAAGGTTCAAGCCAAGATTAGGGGAGATGGGGAAGATGGGGGAGATGGGGGAGATGGGGGAGATGGGGGAGATGGGGGAGATGGGGGAGATGGGGAAGATGAGGGGGCTGACAGTCGGTTAATTCTGTTGGATATAAGATTTAAACACATCCACTAATTCAGCACGGCTGACAATCAGCGTGGGAAACGATCGCCCACCGTAATCTTGACCGACTTTCAACGGGAAAATTGGGTCTGACTCCAACGACACCCAAACCGCACCCGCCGCTTTCACAATCACCCACGCCCCAGCAATATCCCAAATCTTCGGCGTTGCTTCCATCCCGCCGAGAACCGCTCCTGTAGCAACGGTAATGAAGTTATAACTGGCAACCCCTAACATGCGAATTTTACAGGGGAAGGGTTGCTGTAAGAGGAAGGTACTGCGAGAGCAAAGGTTGAAAAAGTGATTACTACTGAGTTGATCAGGGCTACTGTGGATGGAAAACTCATTCATAAACGCGCTAGGGATAATATCCGGTAATCCCGATTCCCCCGCCCAAAAGCCATGAAAGGATTGTCCGATGGGGGGAAAATGGACATATCCGAACACAGGTGTGCCATGATACAGCAACCCCAGAGAAATTCCCCAA
This sequence comes from Coleofasciculus sp. C1-SOL-03, assembly GCF_040220555.1. Classification (NCBI taxonomy): domain Bacteria; kingdom Bacillati; phylum Cyanobacteriota; class Cyanophyceae; order Coleofasciculales; family Coleofasciculaceae; genus Coleofasciculus; species Coleofasciculus sp. C1-SOL-03. The sequence goes on along the minus strand of NZ_JAVJUO010000065.1, from coordinate 113,914 downwards.
ATCGGAATACCTCGGGTAAAGTTAGTCGTACCATCTAAGGGATCGATAATCCAACACCACTCGGTATCCGGAAACCGATGTTCCCCTTCCTCACTGATGACTCCGTGACTAGGAAACCGAGAGGCGATCGCCCGACGAAGTGTCTCATCCGCCCAATGATCCGCTTTGGTCACCAAACTCCCATCCGCTTTCTGCGACGCCTGACAGGAGCGAAAATCAGGCAGGAGTTGGCTACCGACATGGTTGGTAATCTCTTTAGCAAAGTCGAGTACAGACGCCCAAAATTCCTTCATTGGTTAAACATCCATATAATCCCTTATCTAGAGTCTCTGGATAGAAATGGTTACCTCAACACTAGGTTGGGGGGGTTTAGTGACATCTGGGTCAACCCAAACCGATAATCGTCAAACCCGCCCCTACCATATTATCCGTCTAAATCATTTTCCATAACCGTCGCGATCGCTTGTTTGGCATTATCCCGGAATTCTTGCACGTTAACCTGGTTGAGCAACCCTAAGGCAAGCAGAAAGCCTAAAGCTTGTAAGCCAAAGACTAAACTATAAGATAAAACTGGTGTCTCGAACCAGGCTTTCCCCACACTCAAGACAACTCCGCCACCTGCAACAGCAAGTCCTCTTGCCATAGCTTGCGCTAATCCCCAAGCTCCGACAAAGGTTCCGGCTGTTTCTGCCGCAGTTAAATCGAGCATTAAACTCAGAGCACCTGTAGTCAAGATTCCGGTAAATAAACCAAATAAGACTAAGGTTGCCTTAAATAACCCCACATTACCCGTAAATCCTGCCAGGATAATTAAGATAAAGCAGATTCCCACAGCAATACAACCCAATCGAGTGGTTTGGCGTTTACCCAAGCGGGGAATAATGAAAAAGCCTGTGGCACTTAAGCTGAATAACATCCCTAATGCCCAATAGGTATTGAGCATAGAGGTTTCTGGGATGGACAGATTAAACACTTCACCGCCGTAGGGTTCTAACACTGCCTCTTGCAAGAATAGGCTTAAGCTCATCACCACCAAAAAGCTGAAGAAGAGTCCAGTTTGCCGACTTGCAGTTAAGATTTTCCAGGCTCTGCCTAAGGTAATTTCATCTTCATGATCAACCAACCTTGAACGCGAGGTATAGCGAGAATATTTTTTCTCTACCCCAAAGGTTGCCAACAGCGCCAGTCCAAAAACAATCAATGGCACGACAATAAATAGCCCCGTGAGGGCGGAACGCATTAGGTCACTAGAGGCATTAACATTATCTAATGGCTCAAGCAGAACTTTACTACTAATCCCTCCCACGGCTAATCCCACGGTCATCATCGACCAGACAATGCCAGTTAACTGACCCCGGTTGTCTTCATCGGAAATATCAACTAGCAAAGTAAAGAAAGGTGTCGAGCTTGCACAGATACTCAAGCCATAAAACGCCCACAACAGCCCTAGCAGTGCTGTCCAACCCCAAGTTTGAGTTGTCCACTGCCAACTCCCTGTTGCCTCAACTAGATTCCCCAATTGCCAGACGACTTGCATATTTAAGGGAAGGATCAGCGTAAATAGTACCGCCCCTATCCAAACATAACCTGTACGGTGGTAACCAAATAAGGGTTTCGTATCAGACATCTGCCCAAACCAGATGCGTGCTGGGGCGACAAATTGCGAAATTGCCAGAACAATAGCAGTGACTCCGGCTGGAATCAGTAACTCCGTAATCATGACGCGATTCAGGACTCCCACGGTTAAAACAGTGAGAATGCCTAACCCCATCTGGAATAAACCCAGGCGGAACATGGTCAATATCCGGATTCTGGGCAGGGGTTTGTCTGGGGATGAGGGAGTGGACGAGGACTGAGTAAAATCTCTGGTTTCCATAGCCGTTAAGACGCGATCGCTTTTTTTGGATGACCCATATAAAACTATACGTTTCCTGAGAGTCTGTAACCAATAAACCCGATAAAATCAAAGAAATATGAACAAATGTAACGAGCTTGTAGTAAGGGCTTTAGCCCTAGATACTGTTGGGTTGACGCCAGGAAACCCAACCTACTGGCGTGACCCAGCTAAAATTGTGGATTAGATTTTATCATTGAATCGGGCGCAAGTCTTTGCGCCCCTACAGTTTCCGGGCGTAATTCTAATTCATCTTGCTAAGATGTGCCACGCCCCTACAGATAGAGACTATTTGAGCCGCTTCTAAATCCTCAGCAATCTCAGTGGCTAACACCTCGGGTGCGGGGAGGTTATCGGAATCCTCTAGGCTCTCATCCCGAAGCCAGAAGATATCGAGACTGGCTTTATCTCGCTGCATTAACTCCTCATAGCTGAAGGTAAAGTATTGACCTGCGCCGCTTTTGGTATCTTCGGCGTTTTTTTGTAAGAGTCCTTCGTAAATTTTTTTAATAGAGCATCCAATACTTTAGACCAGGATAGGACGAATACACACGAACCATACCACTGGTAACAACGATCGCTATAGCTGATGGCATCATAGGCACCCAGACTCCTTGGATCAAGATCACATAAGAGCAGCCATAGAGAACACTCAGCATTCCGGCTACTGCCACACCCAGTAATAGAGGGGAACGGAAACGCCAACTGACCCAACCAGCCACAAGAGACCAAGCCCCAAGCCAAAGATATTCAGCCCACTGAGACCACCATACCAACAGAGGTCGCTCATCCTTAACTGCGCTGATAATTTGACTGGTCATTTGGGCTTGCAGAAATACCCCAGCCGCTTCAGGTCGGTTGCTGTGATTGTAAGGGGTGGCATGAATATCGTGAAAGGTTTTATCAACGGTGCCAATGAAAACGATACGGTCTTTAACCAACTCAGAGGTTAATTTATTCTCTTCAAGTACCTCTTTTAACGTATAGGTCGGCGCAATCGATTCTACTGAACCCCTAACCCGATAATTCAGTAACATTTGATACCCCCCGGCATCGATATTCTGATATCCGCCACTATTGCTTTTTAGAATCGGGAAAACAACCTGACCAATCTGCAAGTCATTGTTTTGAGTCAATTGAGCCGTAATGCCCTCATCTTCTAAGTAACGCAACGCTAGCACTAGACTCAGAGAGTTACTGATTTGGCATTCGGATTGCTTAGGAGGCTCTAAACCCAAAAGATGACGACGCACAACGCCATCTGGATCTAACATTACATCACTAAACCCAACTCGTTCAGGTAAGGTGTCTGGAGAAATATCCGGAGGAGGTGGAATTCCGGGATTATCGGTGGTATCTCCTACTTTACAGACGGTTATTAAACGCTTGTCTTGGCGTAAACGTTTTGCTAACTCAGAATATTGAGGGTCTACCGGAAAATCTCGATAGAGGTCTAAACCAATGACTCGTGGTTGGTATTGGGCTAATTTATCCAGGAGTTGAGCCAGTTTAGCATTCGACAAGGATAACCCTTGCCGTTGGGCAGAGGATTGAGATTGAACATCATCCCCTGTAATCGTAATCATCAGCAGGCGTGGGTCAGGACGTTCCGGTTGAGGGCGGATTTGCATAAAGTGGTCAAATGCCTTCAGTTCCAAAGGCTGTAGCATACCAGTCACACCAAGACCCATTGCTATGCCTGCACCCGTCAGACTTGCCAAGAGTTGCAGTCCCCGGGATTTCCACGATTTGGGTTTTTGACGCGGTCGTTGCTGCTTGTTGAGGTATTGCAGTTCAAAAATTGGTGCTTTGCCAATACCCTTTAAGTAGTGATTGCCACGGGAGACAATGGTTAAGTTTGTCAGTTCAGCACCGTCAATCAAGTCTGTTGTCACTTCCGACAGCAGAATTTGTCCCCCATGGGCGAGTGAGGACACCCGCGCCGCGTAGTCAACTTCCTCGCCAATAAAATCATCACCGTCGGGTAAGGGACTCCCGGTGTGCATGCCAATTCTGACTTGTAACGGACCAAGGGGGGTGTCAATGGGTTCACAGGTGTGACTAATTTGCAGCGCCACCGCCCACTGAGCCGCTTGAGACGCATTGGCAAAAACTACAAAGTAAGCGTCACCTTCAGTCTTAACCACACGTCCCCCATAAGCCACTAAATTTGCTTCGACACGCTGGCGATGGGGTTTGAGAATCGTGTCAAAGTAGAGACGATTGCGGGTCGTGATGTCATTTCCCTTTAAATATTTTTTGACCGCTGTGGAATTAACCAGGTCTGTGAACACCATGGTTACTACATGGTCTGATACGATAACGTGTTTATCGATTACGGGTTGCATCACAGATCAATGATTCGCTGTTGGCAAGGTAAGCACGAGAGGAACCCTGGTTGGCTTAACCTACTGTTTACATTACAGTTATCAACACTTTGAAAATGAGACAGGAGTATTAAGTTAAGTAATGATGAAGACTTTGTAAACGGACTGTGAAGACTTTGTAAACTTTATATAAATGTCCGGCAAGTGTTTAAGATGAACCCTGATTGCCGCTTGTCTGGCTGATAATAGTCCGTCTATTGCACCCAGAAGACAAATTCAAGTCGCTAAAAAAGATCTAGGGGGTCTAAATCAGTTTTGAAATAATAATTTTGCTGGGTATAGTTTTCAGCATTGTTTTTTATTCATCCTTGCGGTTGGCTAGATAAGTGTATAATGGACTACAGTAAAAGAAGGGCTTTGGTTTTTAGCATTCGCTGACTCCAATATTCCATGGCGCAGTTTTAAAGCTAAAATCCGCTTATAGATAATAGCAGATATCAAGAAGAGTTTCAAAAATATAAATAAAAGTAATAAAACTGCGTTAAAAAAATTAATCGATGATTTCTAAGTAACGTCGTATTTGAGTTTATCCTAGTAGACTAAAATATTTTTTTGGGGTAGGAAAATATAAATTAATGATGTATAGTTTTATGACTAAAATGAGAAAAAATTGCCATCCTCGGCTCATTGTTCATCGTTCATGGCAACCACAGAGGTAAGCGCCAATGAACTATGAACCATGAACCATGGACAAAACCTCTCAATCCCGGATTTGCACAGGCATAATCAGGTAGGTCATTTTTAAGCCACCCAGAGGAGTGAGAATCACGGGAGTATTCGCTGCATTCATTTGGAGCTGAATATCTGACGTAGACAGCGCCTTCAAGCCATCGATTAAGTACTTCACATTAAAGGCAATCTCGATACTGTCACCTGTAACTTGTGCTGGTAGGGACTCTCTCGCACTACCCACATCTTGAGTTTCCACGGTCAGATCAATGGTTTGCCCTTGGGCGTCAATATCAAACTTGACAATATTATTCTTCTGATCCGCCAATACTGCAATTCGCTCAACCGCACTCAGTAATTGACGCCGAGGAATAGCTACTTGGCGTTGAAACTGACCAGGGATGAGTTGGCGGTAAGCGGGATATTGTCCTTCTAACGTCCGACTGGTCAAGCGATGATTACCCCCTTGGAAGATAATTTGACCCACCTCAAACTGCAAGGCGACGGTATCGCTTGAGTCAGAGAGTCCTAACATCCGTTCAAGTTCCCGTAAGGTTCTAGCGGGTACGGTTAACTCAAAGGACGAGGTAGTCTCTTCTCCAGATTGGGTTTCGTCAGACGGTTGGTCTTCATCCTCCTCACTCGTCGGTTTGGCGTTAAGAGTTTCCACAACCGCTAGTCGGTGACCATCAGTCGCGGCAAATTCCAGGCTATCTGCTTGAACCATCAGATGCACCCCAGTCAGCACCTGTTTGGTTTCATCCGCACTGGTGGCAAATAATGATCCGCGCAATCCTTCAATTAAGGCTTCGACTGGGAGTTTCACCACCATCCCATCTTCAATTTGGGGAAGTTCGGGAAAGTCGTCTGAGTTCATTCCTCGCATTGTGTATTGTCCCGATGTCGAGGTTAAGGTGATCGATAGGCTTTCGCTGTCTGCATCACTCTCCGCTTCAGCGAGAGAATCTTCCAAAGTAATGTCGCCCTCTGGCAAACGGGAAACAATATCACTAAACAGTTTAGCGGGAATCGTGATCGCGCCATCCGCTTCGACGTTGGCGTTGAAACTGGTTTGCAGACCCAGGCTCAAGTCGAAGGCGGTTAAACTCACTCGCTGATTTTTGGCATCGGCTTGAAGTAACACATTACCCAGCACCGGATGGGTGGGACGTGAGGGAACCGCCCGACTCACGAGAGAAAGATTGGTATTCAGTTCGCTTTGTTTACACGCTAGTTTCATCGCAGGACTTGTCAATGTTTGGCACAGCTAGTACAAGAAGGCAGAAGTCCGAAGGCTCCATGGCAGAAGGCTATAAGGAACATAATGTAGCTGCTTTTAAGCAGCTTGTTAACTGGTTAGTATTTGAAGCCGCGCTGCACTAGAGTTCTGTTGACGACTCCCCGCGCATAGAATGCGGGGGATTGTGAAGAGTAATTACTTACTCTCTCCTCCACTCGAATAGGCTGAGTTGAACCCATTCTATCCGAGGGTTCGTCAAGGAGAACCGGGACGATTGGATCTGGGCTCTAAAACCAGAACAATTGTTGCTCTCTCATCTACCCAGAGGCAACTCTAGCATGGAATTCAGACTGTGGGGAAACTGTGGAAAAACTGAACTCAGATGATTGTCAATTCCTGAATTCTTCGTGTTTTAGGAATGGAGTCCTTGTGGAAAAAGTTGTGGAAAATTGCGGGAATTTTTTTCACAAGGTATTTATACTTAGCGTGGGTCAGTCATTCTATAGCACTAGGGGGATGCGTTAGGACAGCTTCTAGCCCGGTAAGTGTCAAGAAGGATTTCACGCTTGGCTTTGAGTTTGACTGGCTAGATTAATCCGATCGCTCAATTGACTCAGTTTCTGTGCCACGCTGGGATCGCGTTCTCGTAATTGGTTAATCTTATCGCAGCTATACATCACCGTGGTATGATCTTTGCCGCCAAATTCTTCACCGATTCGGGGTAAGCTCAAATCCGTATGCTGCCGCATCAGATACATAGCAATTTGCCGAGACCAACTAATTTCTCGGCGACGTGAATTTCCTTTTAAGTCGTCCAGCGAGACATTAAAGGCATCGGCGACGGTGGTTAAAATAATCTCCGGTGCCGCTTGTGCGGTTGGGGTTCGCGGATTCAAAATTGGGGCAATGTTCTCGACTGTCATTGGTACTCCCGAAATCGAGATGTAGGCGACGACGCGAATTAATGCCCCCTCGAGTTCGCGAATGTTGGATTTATATTGAGTGGCAATATACTCAACCACCGATCGCGGCAACCGGATGTTTTCATACTCTGCCTTTTTTTGCAAAATTGCCATCCGGGTTTCCAAGTCTGGCGGCTGAATATCGGCGATTAATCCCATGGAAAAGCGAGAACACAGCCGTTCCTGCAAGCGGCTAATCTGATGCGGCGGGCGATCGGATGCCAAGACGATTTGTTTCCCGGCTTCGTGTAAGGTATTGAACGTATGAAAAAATTCTTCCTGAGTATATTCTTTTCCTTCGATAAACTGAATATCATCAATCAACAGCACCTCAGCCGCTCGATAGTGTTCCCGAAAACTTTGCATACTATCTTTGCGGATGGCGGCAATCAGATCATTGGTAAAATGTTCAGTAGACACATAAAATATTTTAGAATTGGGAGAGTTTTCCCACCGGAAATGCGCGATCGCTTGCATTAAGTGAGTTTTCCCCAAACCAACGCCCCCACACAAAAACAGGGGATTAAACTCCCGTCCCGGTGATTCGGCGACAGCCAACGCCGCCGCATGAGCCATCCGATTATTTGAACCAACCACGAAGCGAGAAAACACGTACTTCTGATTTAACTCTGTGGGTTTAGGGAGTTGATGAGATGGACGTTCGGTATCGGGGTTGGTGGCAACCGGAGGCGACCAGGAAATACCTGTATCGCTGATTGTAGTGTTGTCGTTGTCAGTGATCACGGTAAGATAAATGTCCACCTGTTGTCCCAGGATCTCCTGCACCACATCAGTAATTGTTTTGATGTAATACTTTTGCAACCAATTCCTGGCAAAGGGATTGGGGGTACAAACCACTAAGCAATTCTGGTCGAGCTGCTGGGCGGTTGTTCCCTTGAGCCAGGTTTCAAAGGTGGGTCGGCTGAGTTGGAGTTGTAAACGCTCCAATACCTGTATCCAGAGCTGTTCGGGGGACATTTCCACGGGCATTCCTCTATTGTCGGTAATTGTTGCTTGTTCTCCTCATTCGAGCGATTGGCGAGATATTCCGGCACAGGTCTATCTTCTATATATATAGCGATTTAGCAGTGAGTGAAGTACAACAATAAATAGCAACTGTCCAGGTTAATTTCACCCCATTATGACCCAATCCCTAGAAATCGCTCAGTTAGGCAATCCTATCTTACGCCAGCTCGCTCAACCCATTGATAATGTTCACGACGAACATATTCAACGGCTGATTCAGGCTCTCAAGGCAAAGGCGTTAGCTGCCAACGGTGTAGGAATTGCTGCACCTCAAGTGTCTCAATCCTGCCGTTTGTTTATCGTAGCGTCTCGTCCCAATCCCCGGTATCCGAATGCCCCGACGATGGAACCAACAGCGATGATCAATCCGCAGATTGTGGCTCACTCAGATGAGATGGTCAAAGGTTGGGAAGGCTGCTTAAGTATTCCCGGTATTCGCTCTTTAGTGCCGAGGTATCAGGCGATTGAGGTAGAGTACACCAATCAACAGGGTAAGCCGCAGCGACACCAGTTAACCGATTTTGTGGCAAGAATCGTTCAGCATGAATATGATCATCTGAATGGTTTTGTGTTTCTAGACCGGGTGGAGAGTACCCAAGACTTAATCACAGAGCAGGAATATCAACGGCGGATTAGTTCATGAACGGCTGACAGCACTTTTCACGTTTATGGAATACAAAATTGTATCCACTTGCTTTTCGCCCGATAAACAATCCATCAGATACAAGGTTTTCGGTTCAAGCTACTGCTCTATAATGAGAATAGAGGCAACCCCTAATTGCTTGATCATGACTGTGAGAATAACTATTAACGTACCCGAAGGTTTAGTTGAATCGGCTCAATATCTGGGAGCCGCTACAGCGCGAAATCTATCTGAGGTTTTAGTCGATACCCTCGAAATTATTTTACCAACATTTAATAATTTATCGGAAATCACGGATTCGGAAATTTCTCAGCTTGCCAATGAAGATGTCATTGAATTAGCTAATTTAAAAATGGAGGCAGGACAAAATCAACGTCTCGGTGAACTCCAAGCTAAAGGGAAAACTATGGGTTTGACCGAATCAGAACGTTATGAACTATTAATCTTACTATCAATTTATCAAATTGGGCAATTCCGCAAATCAGCCGGATTGGCTGAAGCCGTTCGTCGAGGCTTAAGACCCCCTTTATCTCCATGAGTTTTATCTCTGAAACTCTCCGCCAAAAGATTCGCACAAGAGCCGGTAATCGCTGTGAATATTGCCTCAGTCATCAAGATTAATTATATGATGGGGAGATGACAAATTGATCATATACAGCCTCTAGCCAAAGGAGGAAGTAACACAGAAGATAATCTCTGTTTAGCCTGTGAATTATGTAATCAATATAAGTGGATACAAACAGTCGGTGTCGATCCTGAATCAGGGGAAACTGTTTCCTTATTTAATCCTCGTCAACAGGAGTGGATAAATCATTTTACTTGGAGTACAGAGGGGACAGAAATTATCGGTCTCACCCCTTGTGGTCGGGCGACCATCTCTGCCCTAAAATTAAATAATAATTTAGCTGTTACTGTCCGGAAAAATTGGGTGACAGCCGGTTGGCATCCACCCAATTAACAAATTCAAGCAGGACTGAAATCTTCAACAAGGGTAGCCCCCCATAGCAGCCAAGGCTTGAGTCGTTGCAAAATAGAAGCAGTTCTATCGTGCTTGTTCCCTAGATCATGCCTACTGTACTCGCGGATACTCAAAATTTAATTGCAGACCTGATCGCTCGCTATCGCTCTCGCGTGGATTACTTAGCGATTCGCTTAGAAGAATCTGAAGGAACCAGCATTATCGTGCGGGGTAATAAGGTAGAAACCTTGAGTGAGGGGCTTGCTATTGGTGGACAGGTGCGAGCCTGTTATAAGGGCGGTTGGGGCTTTGCCAGTTTCAATCAACTCTCTAGCCTGAAGGATCGACTGGAAGAAGCAATCAGCGCCGCCCGAATTGTCGGGGATGGAGAAACCCTACTTGCGCCGATTTCGATCGTGCAAGATACTTGCCAACTCCCCCTAACTGGGACTGATCCCCGGATGATTCCTCTAACCGAGAAGAAAGCGCTGTGCGATCGCTACAACCAATTGCTCAAACGTTTTGATCCCCGGATTACCACCACCTCTGTGCGCTACGGGGACAGCCATCAACGGATCATTATTGCCACATCCGAAGGTACGCTGATTGAACAATCTTGGGCAGATCTAGAAATGCGTTTCTCGGCTACCGCCCGTAAGGATGAGATTGTGCAGACGGGACGGGAAACCACCGGATCTCGCAAGGGCTACGAAGATCTTACTGATCTGGACATGCAAGTGCAGGGTGCGGCGCAACGGGCGGTTAATGCTTTGTCTCTGTCATCGGTGCGGGGAGGGGTGTACACGGTGGTTATTGATCCCATTCTCTCCGGTTTATTTGTTCATGAAGCCTTCGGACATCTTTCCGAAGCGGATATGGCGTATGAAAACCCAGATCTGTTGGAAGTGATGAGCAAAGGGCGTCGCTTTGGTCCACCAGATTTGCAAATCTTCGACGGTGCTGCCCCAGAGGGACATCGCGGTAGCTATTGCTACGATGATGAAGGAACACCAGCAACCACAACTCAACTGATTAAAGATGGCATTTTAGTGGGGCGTCTGCATTCTCGTGAAACGGCTGGCAAGTTAGGCGAATCTCCCACTGGCAATGCCCGTTGTCTAAACTACCACTATCCACCTATTGTCCGCATGACCAATACTTGGATTGAACCGGGCAAAACCCCGGTTAAGGATTTAGTCCGAGGGATTCGCGAAGGAGTTTATGCCCGCAACTGGTTAGGGGGAATGACTAATGGGGAGATGTTCACCTTTAGCGCGGGTGAAGCCTGGATGATTCGCGAGGGACAGATTGCCGAACCCGTGCGGGATGTTACTCTATCCGGTAATGTGTTTAAAACCTTAGGCGACATCGAAGCGATCGGGGATGACTTCTACTGGGATGAATCAGGCGGTTGTGGAAAAGGCGGACAGAGTGGTTTACCTGTAGGGTGTGGTGGTCCTTCTTTACGGATTCGCAATGTTGTGGTAGGGGGTAGTCAGTAGCGTTTTTTCGATCCTTTGCCTGTTGTCCGTTGTTCTTTGTCCTGAGCAATACACAATGGGCAACGGACAGGTGATATACTGGGAGCGCTATTCGCGATAAATGTGTAATCCTTGATAGGCGGATCAGGTGAACCATTTAACTACGGCTCAAGAAGAGCAACTTAAAAATATAGGAACCTATTTACGAAACTGTAGAGAAGAGCAGGAGAGATCGATTGAGGAAATTGCTCTCAAAACCTTTATTTCCTTACGTTCGTTGAAAGCGCTAGAAGCGGGACGGTGTGAGGAGTTACCTGAACCTGTCTTTGTGCAAGGGTTTATTCGGCGGTATGCCGAAACGCTGAATTTAGACAGCACAAAGTTGCTCCAAAGCTTTGCCACCGAGGTGGTACCAGAACCCGCTGATTCGGCTGACTCTCAAGCCGAAGGTTCTGAGTCCACCCCGGTTTCGCGATCGCGTCAATCGGATCGGTTCTACCGTCAACCATTTCTCCTCTACATTGGTATTGGTGGAATCGTCGCGATCGGCGGATTGGTGTATCTGCTTACTCAAGTCCTCAAACCCCAACCCTCTACACCTGCTCAAGAGTCTCCGACAATTGAGCAACAGCTTAATCCAAACGAACCCACTGTCACCTCAACGCCTGCGCCGACTGTTTCTGATCCCAATTTCCCGGTTCAAATTACTGTAGAAATGAAAGGGGAATCCTGGGTGCGGGTTAGCGTTGATGGTAAAACGGAGTTTGAGGGAATTTTAACGGAGAACGATTCTCCCAAAAGTTGGAACGCTAAAAATGAATTAACGATCCGATCCGGAAATGCAGGGGCGGTATGGGTATCGTTGAATCAAAAAACCGCGAAACCATTGGGAGAGATGGGTGAAGTCCAAGATGTTACCTTTACTCCCACACAAGATTGGATTGGTAATTAGTTTGTCATTCGTCATACTCGCTTCGCGAGAAGCAAGCTACGTCATTTGTCATTAGTTCTAGTTCTCATCAAAGCCCGATCAACTTGTTGAAGTAAAGAGTCGCGAGTGGAGGAATTATCTAAAACCACATCAGCACGCGCCGCTTTTTCGGCGAGGGGAAGCTGACTGTGGAGACGAGATTGAGTTTGTTCAAGAGAAAGGCGATCGCGTTCTTGAATTCGCTGGATTTGTTGGTCTTGGGGACAACTGACAACCCAGATTTCGGTCACTAAGTCTGTCATATTGGCTTCAAATAATAAGGGTATCACTAAAACCACAGTCGGAGACTCGCTTGTATTGAGTTGAGACTCAATGCGATCGCGCACGTAGGGATGGATCTGTTGTTCTAACCACTGGCGTTCCTCTGGATTGGGGAAAATGATCTCTCCTAAGCGTTTGCGGTTGAGTGTGCGATCGGCTAATTGCACTTCCGCACCGTAGCGGGTAATAATCCGATTCAAAACTGGGGAACCCGGTTCTACGGCGTCTCTGGCGTAGATATCCGCATCTAAAATCGGAAGCTGATAGGTATTGGCGAGATAATTAGAAACCGTGGTTTTACCTGTGCCAATCCCTCCAGTTAAGCCGATTATCCGTTTCAAGATTGATTTACTCAAGGTTAGAGTACGCTATCACATAAAAGTATAGAGGCAAGGACACCAGAATGTTGACCCAAATACCAGTAAGAGAACAAATTGTCGTGGCATTGCACACCCAATTAGGGCTTGCTACACAAGTCGGAAATTCTTAGAATTCAATGCTTTGAGTTGTTTTTTCGGCTGATCAAGTGCAAGAAAATAAGACAGGATTTATAAACTCTTTGTTTACGTTCCATTCGCCCCTTCACCCGAACTCGGCTCTGTGTTCTCCAATTCCAATCCCGCCTCCGTAACCAATTGATTCGCCACAGCTTCAAATGCTTCTAAGGATTGAGTTGTCACCGCCTGAACCAGAAGAGTACCTAGCACCTCAGAATCCTTTATCCTCCCAATTATTTCCCTCAATTTTAACGGAATATCTTGAAACCGAACTTCAAGTATACGAATAATAGATCTTTGTTGTCCTTGTTGTAAGCCTTTCTCCAAGCCCTTCCTGATTCCGATTCGTTCAACACTGGTAATATAAGGCATTTTTCTCTCCTGTTCTAACGTTTGTATCTCTTGCCACAATCGATCCTCTTCTGTTTTCGGTAGGGCAATAAACCAATCGATTAATCGAAATAATTGAACGATATCCTCTCGCCCATACCCACGCTCGTATAAACTCTTAATCAGAGACAGCTTGCTTTCATATCCAACACCAATATCTTTTCCGGCAACTTGGGCAGAAAGGTGCGCCTGTACTATCGCCGCCAATGGGTTTTGACTACTCCCAAGCTCTTCCATACTGTAATCTAGCAGTTTCACCACTGGAAATTCCAGTATTGCCCGACACCCCCACAGTTGACGCTCATACCGACTGGGGCGCCAACCTGGTTGCTCGTCGCCGAGTATCCCCAAACTCACCACACTGCGACGATACCTATCAAAAATCCGGCTGTGATACAAGTACATCCGTTCACTAAACTCGCTTTGACGCTGTGATTGCACCTCTACATGGACAAGAACCCATTGCTCCTCTCCGCTACGACGCCAGACTTTCACTAACTTATCCGCGTCTCTCCTACCCGTTTGAGTTTCTCGCTTAATTTGTTGTAACTCAGTGTCTAAAAATTCAAATCCTGGTTCCCAATCAATGTCCTCTTCTATGCGTGGATAGAAAAAACTCAAAAACTCCCGAAAATATAGCGAAATGCTTTCCTTCCATGGCGAATCATACTCACTCATCTTAGTCACTCCTCAATTCTAAAAGAGCGCACAACCTGCGCCCCTACACTAGGGTAACTGATACTTATCTTTTCCACTTAGGATAAAGATTATCTATGATTAGGGCTGGTTTAAATTTATCATGTCTTAGGTTCAGCTCTCAAAATATGGGATTAATGACCTGATTATTGGCGCCCCCAATGCTGATCCTAACAGTACCAATTCCGGGCAGAGTTATGTGGTGTTTGTCAGAAGTAGTGTCTTGGTTCCTAGCTTTGACCTCTCCACGCTTAACGGCAGCAATGGGTTTAAAATTAATGGTGTTAGCGCAGGTGATGCATCTGGCTTTTCTGTCAGTGCTGCTGGGGATGTTAATGGTGATGGCATTGACGATTTAATTATTGGGGCATGGGGTGTTGGTTCTGCGTCTCGCAGCAACAATTATGGGCAAAGCTATGTGGTCTTTGGTAAAACCAGCTTTTTTAGTGACACTCTCAACCTCTCTACCCTCAATGGCAGCAATGGTTTTACAATTACAGGGATCGACTCTGGTGATAATTCCGGCTACTCTGTCAGCGCTGCTGGGGATATTAATAACGATGGTTTTGATGACGTAATCATCGGTGCTAGATGGGCTAATCCTCATGGTAGCGGTTCAGGGGAAAGCTATGTCGTATTCGGCAAGAACAGTAGCTTGAGTGGCTTTGGTACTAACCTTAGTCTCAGAAGCCTCAACGGTAGCAATGGCTTTAAGATTAATGGTATCGCCACCTTTGATAATTCAGGTTGGTCTGTCAACCACGCCGGGGATATCAACGGAGATGGGATTGATGATGTAGTTATTGGCGCCCCCAATGCTGATCCCAATGGGGTCAGCAGTTCCGGACAAACATACGTAGTCTTTGGCAAAACTAGCGGTTTTGATCCTAACTTAGATCTCTCCAGTCTTAATGGTAGTAACGGGTTTCAAATTAATGGTACCGCCGTCGGTGATGAATCTGGCTTTTCTGTTAATGGTGCGGGGGATGTTAATGGAGATGGTGTCGATGATTTAATTATCGGCGAACGGTCTGCCAATTCTCAGGGAAGCGATTCCGGACAAAGCTATGTCGTATTTGGCAAAACCAGCACTTTCAGTGCCACGCTTAATCTCTCCAGCCTTGATGGTACAAACGGATTTAAAATTAACGGTATCGCCGCCGGTGATAACTCTGGCTTTTCTGTCAGTGGTGCAGGAGACATTAACGCTGATGGTATCGATGATTTAGTCATTGGCGCCCCCGATGCTGACATCAATGGTAGCGAATCAGGACAAAGTTATGTTGTATTTGGTCATACCAACATCGGCACAAATGGCACTCTGGAACTTTACCAATTAATCGGCAGTGCCAGGGATACAACCACTATTATCAGTGGCGATCCTACCGCCTCAGTTACTGAAGATACCAATACTCCCAATCTCACCGCCACTGGTGCTTTAACGATTACTGATCCGGATAGCGGTGAAGACAAATTTAACACCACTGTCACACCCACAGTCGGGAATCTCGGCACCTTAACCATTACCGAAACGGGCAGCTTTACGTACACTGTCGCCAATAGCAGCGTACAATATCTCGGTGCAGGGCAAACCCAACTGGATCGCTTCACCGTTGAATCCTTTGATGGTAGCGCTAGCCAAACCATTGTCGTCACAATTAACGGAATTAACGATACCGCCACTATTACCGGAACAAACACCGCCGCCCTCACCGAAAGTGAAACCTTATCCACCCTTACCGCCACCGGTTCCCTCGCTGTTAGCGATGCCGATACCGGAGAGACTAAATTTAACACCACCGTCACTTCCCAAACGGGGAATCTGGGAAACTTAACCATCACCGATACCGGCACCTTCACCTATACTGTTGCTAATAGTGACATTGCCTATCTCGGCACCCAACAAACCAAAACCGAAACCTTTACCGTCACCTCCCTCGACGGTACAGCCTCTCAAGATATCATTGTCACGATTACCGGGATAAATACAGGCGTCAACAATCCCGCCACCATTTCCGGCACCACCACTGCATCTGTCAACGAAGATAGCAGCAATCTCACACTGACTACCACAGGTTCCCTCACTGTGGATGATATCGATGCCGGAGAAAATTTATTCAACACCACAGTAACCTCTACACCCGGTAATCTAGGCAGTCTCACCCTAACAGATACCGGAACATTCAACTATACTGTGGACAATAGCGCCATCCAATATCTGAGTGCCAACGAAACCCAAACCGAAACCTTTACCGTTACTTCCCTGGATGGCACCGCTAGTGAAGATATCACCATTACAATTACTGGCGCCAACGATAATCCCACCGCCACCGATGATACTCCCACCACAGACGAAGATACTGCTATCACCGGGAATGTTCTCACCAATGATAGCGATATCGACAATAGCGACATCTTAACCATCGCCAGACTTAATGGTACACCCAGGGCAGTCGGCAAACCCGTAACACTATTTTCCGGTGCATTACTCACCCTCAACAGCGATGGCACCTTTACCTACAATCCCAACAATCAGTTTGAATTCCTGGGTGCAAATCAAACCGAGATAGACGGCTTTGCTTATACAGTTAGTGACGGGAATGGCGGTATCAGTAACGCCATCGCCACAATTACGATTACTGGCATTAACAATCCTGCCACAATTACAGGTATCGCCGCAGCCGCCGTTACCGAAGATAGCGATACTCCCACGTTAACTGCAATCGGTTCCCTCAGTATCACCGATACGGATAGCGATGAAGACAAATTCAGTACCACGGTAATTTCCGCACCCAGTAATTTAGGCAGTTTAACGATTACCGATACAGGTACGTTTAACTATACTGTGGAGAATAGCGCCGTACAATATCTGGGTGAAGCGGAAACCAAAACCGAAACCTTTACCGTTACTTCCCTGGATGGCACCGCGACTCAAGATATCACAATTACGATTACTGGCGTCAACGATACACCTACCGCCACAGATGACAATCCCACCACCGATGAAAATACTGCCCTAACTGGCAATGTGTTAACCAATGATAGTGATGCTGATGCTACTGCCAGCTTGACAGTTGTAGACATTAATGGTAATCAGACGGATATCGGTAACGAAATTACCCTAGCTAGTGGCGCATTATTAACCTTAAAGAGTGATGGCAGTTATACCTATAATCCTAATGGTCAATTTGCCGCCCTCGGCGTCAATCAAACAGCCACCGATAGCTTCACGTATACGATTAGTGATGAGAAAGGGGAAACCAGCAGCGCCACCGCCACGATTACCGTCACTGGGGTAAATAACCCAGCGGTAATTACGGGTATAGCTGAAGCCTCGGTTATAGAAGATAGTAGCACACCCACATTAGTGGCAACGGGGGCATTAACGGTAACGGATACCGACACGGGCGAAGATAAATTCAGTACCACGGTAATTTCAGCACCCAGTAATTTAGGCAGTTTAACCATCACCGATACGGGTACATTCACCTACAGTGTGGATAATAATGCCGTGCAATATCTGGGAGAAGGAGACAGCAAAACCGAAACCTTTACCGTTAGCAGCTTAGATGGTGTCACCGCCGATATCACAATTACTGTGACTGGAGTCAATGATAACCCAATCGGGGGACGCGATCGCACCACCACCGCCCAAGATACTTCTGTCACCAGACACGGCTAAAATTGTGGAATAGATTTATCGTTAACCCTGAATTTCGACAGGCTCAATTGCCGCGAAGCGACGCCCTGAGTGTACCGAAGGGTCGAAGGGTTAAACCGGGCGCACGCCATGCGCCCCTACAGTTCTAATCCACCATATATAGCATTTGTAAATGAGTTGTAAACCTAGGAGGTCTTTTCTTAGATTACTTAAAAACCATGTATCTCTTTCCCCTATTGCCTATTGCAAGAAAGCCCATTGCCCCGCATTACGAAACTACTCCTAATCCTTTATTTAGAATAAAAATAAATACAAAGAATACCCCAAGCAAGAAGAGTATATGCTCTGCTCGCACTAAGAATTTCAACCTAAGTTTAATTCCTAAAATCTTTAGGGGCTGATGTAAAACACTGCTGTCTGATACGTCATTTCCGAGATTCTCAATCAGAACAGGTATCCGGCTAAGAATAACCGTTGCAATTATTACTGAAAAACCAAAGGAAAACCAACCCAAATGCAAAAAAACATTAGGTATTATCCTTATACCCTTGAAATCAAGTCGCTCCCACAAGAGAGTACAAATGGCTGTCTGAATGGAGAAGAGCCAGATACTCCACTCTTTCAGCATTTTGAGGGATTCCAATTTTGATAAACCCTGATCCATAATCAATTATCGTCCTAACTGCCGATCAGTTTTCTGGAAAGCTGGGAAATTTGTCTCTATCTCAAGGAGTAGATACAATCATACGCTATCACAATAAGTATAAGTTTCAGCCGTAGAGGACGCCAGAATGCTTACCCAACTACCCGTTACTGATATTATCCGCAAACAACGAGATTTTTTCGCCACAGGCAAAACCAAGGATGTCAAGTGGCGCCTGGAACAGCTAAAACGCCTCAAACAAGCTGTTGTTGATGATCAAGAGGCGATTATCAAGGCGGTTCAAGCTGACTTAGGGCGCCCGGAGTTTGAAGCCTATTTTGAAATCGCGGCGATTGGGGAAATTAATTACGCCATTAAGCACCTCAAATCCTGGGTTAAACCCAAGAAGGTGGCTGTGGGATTAGAACAATTCCCCGCCTCGGCGAAGATTTATCCTGAACCCTTGGGTGTGGTGCTGATTATCTCCCCTTGGAATTATCCCTTCCAGTTATTGATTTCTCCTTTAGTTGGCGTGATCGCGGCGGGAAACTGTGCGGTACTCAAACCCTCGGAAATTGCCGCCCATACCTCAACCGCGATCGCGAACCTGATCCAGAAAACCTTTGACCCGGCTTATATCGCAGTAGTTGAAGGAGATGCTGATACCAGTAAAGCACTTCTAGCCGAAAAATTCGACCATATCTTTTTTACTGGGGGAACTGCGATCGGCAAAATTGTCATGGAAGCCGCTGCGAAACATCTGACACCTGTGACGTTAGAATTGGGCGGTAAAAATCCCTGTATTGTTGATGCTGATGTGAATTTAAACTATACAGCTAAACGGATTACTTGGGGTAAATACCTGAATGCGGGACAAACCTGTATCGCCCCAGACTACCTGTTAGTTGATCGGCAAATTAAGTCCGATCTATTGACAGAAGTGCAAAAATGTGTTCAAGACTTTTATGGTCAGGAGCCGGAGAAAAGTCCGGATTATGCCCGAATTATAAGTCATCGACATTTTGAGCGGCTGGTTCCTCTGTTGAAGGATGGGAAAATTGTGATTGGTGGACAAACTCGACCAGAAGATAAGTATATCGCACCAACGGTGATTGATGCAGTTTCCTGGGATTCACCCGTCATGGAAGAGGAAATATTTGGTCCGATTTTGCCTGTGTTAGAGTATCAAGACTTGAATGATGCGATCGCGCAGATTAATGCTCGACCTAAACCTTTAGCTTTATACCTATTTTCCCATAACCAACAAAAACAACAACAAGTCTTGCAACAAACTTCGTCTGGTGGTGTTTGTATCAACGACACTGTGATGCAATTTCAGAACACCGAGTTGCCCTTCGGCGGTGTTGGGAACAGTGGAATGGGTAGATATCATGGCAAAGCCAGTTTTGATACCTTTTCTCACTTTAAAAGTATATTAAACAAAAAGCTATGGTTTGATGCCAATTTGCGATATCCTCCTTATAAAGGCAAATTGCCCCTGCTTAAGCGAATTATTAGTTAGGTAGAATAGGTGAGGAAAACCTCTTTCCGTATCAACTTAAACTGAAAAATCCCCAATACCTTGAGAAAAACCCCTCCCTAACCCTCCCCTTAGTATATCCAAGCAAGATCCCCGACTTCGTAGGAGTTGTCGGGGATCTGTATCCCTCACTTACCACCAAAAGCGCTGTAATCAGAATCAAGATAATCTCTCTCTTTAGATTGATTGTCAAGAATTAGATTATTGTTTAAAATTGCTGATTATTTTATAAAAAAATATAATTTTAATAAAGATTTAAATCAATGGCAAAGGCGTCATAACTTTAACCTTTTAAAACGGTAACAGGTTTTGAAATCCCTATAAATTCGGTGCAGCTATGACAACACAAACGGCATCAGCTAGTGCAATTGAGTTAAAAACGAAATTGCCCTATCCGCTTCATTTTCTAGCCGATCTCGCCTTCAACTTTTGGTGGAGTTGGTCTCCCGACCGATTATCTATCTTTCGGGTGATTAATTCTCAACTTTGGGAAGAATGCGATCGCAATCCTGTCAAGCTACTAGCAATGGTTTCAGATGAACGGCTAGCCCAGTTAGCCATAGACCCCTATTATCTCAGTCGAGTTAGAACACTGGAAAACCAGTTTCGCCACTATATGGATACTACTAATACCTGGGCAAATCAGAAACTCCCCCAGTTGCAACCTCAGCAACCCATCGCCTATTTCTCAATCGAATATGGTTTTCATCCCTGCATTCCCACTTATGCGGGTGGCTTAGGGGTTCTGGCTGCTGATCATCTAAAATCCGCTTCTGATTTAGGCGTACCTGTAGTCGGCGTAGGCTTATTGTATCGTCAAGGTTATTTCCGCCAGCACTTTGATGGGAGTGGTTGGCAAAAAGAGGAGTATCGTGATCATACTGTTGAACAATTGCCTCTAGAATTATGTCAGGATCAGCAAGGGCAAGTCCTTACTATTGACGTAGAGATTCGCGATCGCACGGTTAAAGCCTAAATCTGGCAAGTGCGATTGGGACGAGTCAATCTTTATTTATTAGATACTAATTTTGATGATAATCAGAACGTTGACCGTTGGATTACTGGACAACTATATGGCGGGAATCAAGATACGCGCCTTGCCCAAGAAATTCTCTTAGGAATTGGTGGGGTTAGGGCGTTGCAAACGTTGGGGTTTGATCCGCAAATTTATCATCTTAACGAAGGTCATGCTACCTGTGCCATGCTGGAAGTCGTGCGCCAAGATATCGAACGCACAGGGAAAAGTTTTCAGGAGGCGAAAAAAGCGGTGCGATCGCGGGGCGTTTTCACCACACACACCCCAGTACCAGCGGGTCATGATATCTTTTCTAACCAACAAATTGACTCCTATTTTCATCAGTATTGGACTCAACTGGGACTATCCCGCCAGGAATTTTTAGACCTCGGAACCCGTCGTTCTAATGATCCATGGGAACCCTTCAACATGACGATTTTGGCATTACGCTTAACCAAAGCTGCCAATGGTGTCAGCAAACTGAATGGTGAAGTTTGCCGCCAGATGTGGTCAAGTTTGTATCCTAATCGCCCCATTGAAAACGTTCCCATCGGTCATATTACCAATGGTGTTCATCTGCGTACCTGGACAGCCCCGTTAATGGCAGATCTCTATAGCCAATACTTAGACAAAGACTGGGTAAACCAGGTGACGAATGAGCAAATGTGGGCGAAAATAGACGAGATTCCGGATTGGGAAATTTGGTGGCGTCACCAATGTCTTAAAGCACAACTGATTGCCCACATCCGTTCCCATTTGCAGAAAAAAAGCCGGGAAAACGGTAAGTCAGCCGAATCCATCGCAGCCGTAGCCAATCTATTTGATCCAAATGCCTTAACCATCGGTTTTGCCCGTCGCATGACTACCTATAAACGAGGCGATTTAATTATTACCGATCCTGAACGGGCTAAGGCAATGTTTAGTCATGCAGAACGCCCGGTGCAAATTGTCTTTGCAGGTAAAGCCCATCCAGCCGACTATGAAAGCAAACAAATCATTCAACGATTAATCCAGTGGGGAAACCAGCCAGAGATCCAGCATCGCTTTGTGTTTCTTGAAGACTACGACTTACACATCGCGGAAAAGTTGGTGCAGGGGGTAGATCTGTGGTTGAATAATCCCCTGCGTACTCGTGAAGCTTCGGGTACGAGTGGGCAAAAAGTCGCTTTAAATGGGGGGATTAATTGCAGCATTCTTGATGGTTGGTGGTGCGAAGCCTATCAAGCCTCACCTGAAGGGAAAGGTATCAATGGTTGGGCGATTCGGAATGGGGATAAAACTGAAGTTGCCCAGTTACAAAACCAACCTGACGCTGAAGCCCTTTACGATTTATTAGAAAACGAGATTATTCCCCTATACTACGACGAAGATGAGCAAGGGTTAAAGCAGGGCTGGATTCAAAGGATGAAAGCTTCGATTAAAACTATAGCACCCTTTTTCAATACAGAGCGGATGCTGGCTGAGTATATTCAACAGATGTATTTGCCCCAATGCAATGTTGAGTTTGAGTTGGTATCATCTGGGGCGGATTGAAAATTTAGGGAACAGGGAACAGGGAACAATCCACCAAATTGGCGTAATTTCGTATTATAATTGACGAACAGTACCAACGGCATGAACAATTAGTTTTGAGGTAGCGCTACGCTGAAAAACTTATTATGTATACGCGCACAAAAGCTATAGCATCTATCGGTTTATGGGCTAGCGGGTTCTCGCTACTCATGGAGAGTGCTTCGGCACAAACTGCGGCTATTGTAGTTAATACCACCGTCGATGATATCAATGCTGGTGATGGCAATTGTACCCTGCGCGAAGCGATTAACAACGCCAACACGAATCGGGATACCACAAATGGCGATTGCCGGACAGGTTCTCCCTATCCTACCATTGATGCGATCGCGTTTAATATTCAATCGGCTCAACCCAGCATTATTCCTAATTCGCCATTACCAACTATAACGGAAGCGGTGGTTATTGATGGCACATCCCAGCCTGGTTTCAAAACTACCGCAACCCATTCCCTAACTTGTCCCAACCCAATGGGCGTTCCGCTTCCAGCCCAAACCATAACAATTAGTCGTCCTATTATTGAGTTAAATGGTGCGGCGGCGGGTAAAGTAAGTGGTATTACGATTGATGCGGATCAGGTTGTGATCCGAGGACTGGTTATTAATCAGTTTCAACGCGCTGGTATCGAAATCTTAAATAACTCCAGTCAAGTTATTATTGACAGCAATTATATTGGGACAGATATCACGGGTACAGTTGCCCTGGGTAATAACCGAGGTGTTGTGATTAAAGCCGGAAACACCACGAATCCCAATAATATTACCATTAAAAATAATGTTATTTCCGGGAATACATTCTTGGGCGTTCTCGTCAACGGCGATGCCAATGCCGATCAGCAAGGGAATACTATTGTTAATAATTTTATTGGCACAGATTACACAGGTAAAAAAGTATTGGGGAATACCACTGAAAAACGCGGTCATGGTGTAGTGATTGGGCATGGCAATTTTGCCGCTTTAGATTCCCGATATCCTGCCCAAAATCATAGGATTAGAGGTAATGTCATCGCCGGAAGCCACACGACAAATCTCTGGGTTTCCAATTATGCCAGTAATAATTTAGTGGAATGTAATTATATTGGTACTGATTATACCGGAACCGTCGCTTTAGGCAATTGTATTGATGGTTTGCTGATTGGTGGAACCCGCTCTGATGCACCGTCACGCCTGAATAAAATACGCCATAATTTAATTTCTGGAAATGCTCGATGCCAAGGCAATTCAGAAGCCAACCTGACGCTGCAATGGGGGGCAATTGAAAATACGATTGAAAATAATTTAATTGGTACAGATATCACAGGTATAGTGGCATTAAGCCCCATCTTAAGTACGGATGGTATTGGCATCAAAAAACCCGCCAACCAAATTCGCAATAATGTTATCGGTGGGAATCGTCGCCACGGAATTCATATCTACCGAGGATTTGGGACACAGCCATGGGATAACCGGATTGAAAACAATTATATTGGGATTAATCCCAGTGGCATCACTATCGCCAATGGCGGTGATGGAATTGCTATATTTTCTAATATTTATACTCCTGATAGTGTATTGCCGCTGATGGATGTTTTGATTCGGGGAACGCGGATCACCGGGAATGCGATCGCGAATAATAATCATAATGGAATTCGGTTAGAAGCTAGGGGGGATGAAGTCGGGTTTAATGCCTCTATTACTAATACCCAAATTTCAAATAACACCATTCACGATAATGGAGCCAATGGCATTCAAATTACGACAGTGGAAACTGTTTCTGGGGGAATAGCCGAGGCAATTAATAATTTAATCCAGACAAATCGTCTATTTAATAATCAAGGTTTGGGAATTAGTTTAAGCTCAAGTCGCTCAACATCCCATGATGCATTTTTGAATGG
The DNA here is from genome assembly GCF_040220555.1 of Coleofasciculus sp. C1-SOL-03. Taxonomy (NCBI): domain Bacteria; kingdom Bacillati; phylum Cyanobacteriota; class Cyanophyceae; order Coleofasciculales; family Coleofasciculaceae; genus Coleofasciculus; species Coleofasciculus sp. C1-SOL-03. Next base: position 89,518 of record NZ_JAVJUO010000065.1, on the reverse strand, counting down.
TGAGACAGGGAATCATTTATCAGCTTCTGTCCCCATTGAGAACGATGTATTAGATTTAGACTCTGGCTCAAATCAGTTGCAAAATTATCCCACTCTTTTAAGCGCAGAGGGAAAAAATAATCATACTGAAATTCAAGGAATACTGATTAGCACTCCTAATACCCAATTCACTTTAGAATTTTTCGCCAATAGAAGTGCTGATCCATCTGATTATGGTGAAGGGGAAGTTCCTTTAGGTTCACTATCTGTAACGACAGATAACCGTGGAGAAGCTGTATTCAGTGCCATTTTGCCGGCTACAGTTATGGGACAAGTGATAACCGCAACTGCTACTGACTCTAGCGGCAATACATCTGAATTTTCTCGCCATATTCAAGTAAAATTTAAGTAAGCGAGTGGAAATAAACTCAACTATATCAAGTTCAATGGCACGCTCATTATAGCCGTTCTGGATCACCGAAACCCTTGATATACCGTAGGGTGGACATTGCCCACCAGTCTTAATTCAGCGCCATTCCCTTAATTGAACGCCATTCGTATTACACCCTGAGGTAGAGGCAAAGATAAAACTAAACCTATAAAAATTAATAGGCTAGACCATCAACATATAAGTAGGTGGAAACAATTAAAGTTAACGGTTGAGATTAGGGAACAGGGAACGGGGAACAGGGAACGGGGAACAGGGAACAGTAAGGGTTTGAGGTTAATCTACAAAACTTAATACAGTACCGTTTTCTTTTGTCCGACTACTTAGTTTACCCGTAAATATTGAAATTTGCACTTGGAGGTTGAACATGAACGACAATCTACTTACACAAGGATTCAGATTAGGAAAAAATTTGGGTATTCTGGCTATAGTCATCGTTGCTTTTAATCCCAGTGTTTACGCCAAACCAATCGAGATTATGTCTAATAAGCAGAGTGCAGTACCTGCTGAAAGGCAACTGGCTCAAAATCAACCTTCTACAGGTTCTATGGGTGAGGATGAAGCGGATTTACCTGTGAGTACATCCAACTGGCAAGCCTACGAAAATCGTATGCCCGTGGGTATTCCCTCACTTTATGTTGAAGCTGATGTGAGTCTACCCAATCCGGGATATAGCGCTGAGTTAGTTAGACCAATGGAGCAAAATCCTCTGGATGACAATCTTACCTTAGTACTGCGAATTGAGGAACCAACTGGAAACAGGATATATCCTCAAGTCATCAATAGCACCACTGTTCGTTATGAAGACGAATTTTACTTTGGCGACTATGAAAATGTCGTAATCAAAGCTGAAGATGGTACTACGCTAGAAACCATTGATATCCAGGTTGTTCGATAAGCTGATATGATGTAGGGTGGGCAAGAAGACCAAAGTCGTAGGCGTCAATATTATCGTTTATTGAACTTGCCCACCTGTGTAGAAGAAACAAGTGCCACTGATAAAAACATTTATAAGCTTATCTACCCTGGGATAGAGGTAAAGATACAAAAAAAACTATAAAAAGTAATCGGCTAGGTCATAAATAATTTGGCTTCGCCAATAATGTTGCGAGGGTAGCGGCTAAAGGTGTGTAAAAATCAGATGCAGTGCCAGAACTCATCTATATTCGATTGGATTTGGCATTTCGGGTTTTAGCTTATTAATTAATACTAGAGACTGTCGAATCGGAGAGACCATTTCATTCACTTACTCTAGAAATTGTGATTAGGACAGATCTGATAGCTCAGAAAAAACTGTAACTCAAGCGTAAATACTTAATACATTATTTATGAATCAACAAACAAATCCTACCCTAATTCTAGGTGGTGGCTTTACTGGCTTATTTACAGCCATGCATCTAAGTCATCAGAAATATTCGCAACCGATTATCCTCATTGACCAGAAAGAACGGTTTACGTTTCAGCCATTGCTCTACGAGTTTTTCAGTGAGGAAATGGATGCTAACCAGGTTTGCCCTCGCTATGAAAAATTGCTCGAAGGTAGCAATGTCACCTTTGTTCAGGATCGGGTGGAAGGGATTGATTTGCACCAACGTCAGGTCAGTTTGGCATCAGGATTAAACTACACCTATAACTATCTCGTTTTAGCCTTGGGTAGCGTTGTCAACTACTTTGGCATTGAAGGAGCGCGGGAAAATTCCTATCCCTTCCGCACTCGAGGGAATGTGATCGCCTTGGAAAAACACCTGCGAAACTGCCTACAACGCGCTAGTCAAACCACCGATGCTGAGGAACGCCGCCGCCTGCTAACTGTGGTATTCATGGGAGCCGGTCCATCAGGAGTGGAAATGGCAGCAACTCTGGGTGATTTACTACCCAATTGGTATCGGGAATTAGGCGGTGATCCCCAAGACATTCGCATCGTGCTGTTGGAGAAAATGCCAGAACTTCTCAGAGGAGACATTAACAACGATGTGCGCGATACTGCCCGCAAATCACTGGAACAGGGTGGTGTGGAATTGCGATTTGAGCATACGGTTACTGGAGTTTATCCTGATCGTATCGAGTTTAAACACAACGATCAAGTTGACGCTATCCCCACCGTAACCGTAATCTGGACGGCTGGCGTCTGTACCCATCCCCTAATTAGAGCCTTACCGATTCCAGAAGAATACTGCGATCGCCTGGGTCGGATTCAGGTGACGCCAACCCTGCAACTGCCCAGTTTTCCAGAGGTTTTTGCCGGAGGAGATTGTGCGGCGGAAATGGTGAATTGCCTACCCCCTCTGGCACAGGTTGCCTATCAGGAAGGCGCTGCGATCGCGAGTAACTTGAAAGCAATTTCCCAAGGGAAGCAACCCAGTCCCGCTCAAGTAAAATTGCGCGGATCACTGCTGAAGCTGGGATTGAATGAGAGTGCAGCTAATCTGTTCAATCAATTTGAAGTGACCGGAAAAGCGGGTCACTTGATCCGTCAGGCAACCTATCTAAAGTTACTACCAACGCCGATTCATAATTGTAAGGCAACGACTGAGTGGCTGATTGATGAAATCTTCCAACGCCATAGCGGTTCTGGCAGTTTGGTGAGTAGTGGCGCGGCGAAGGGGCAGTCATAAACTATAGCAGATTGCAAGTTAGTGAAATACAGAAATACGACGCACTGGCACAAGAGAGCAACACCTTTAGCATCATTGATGTTCGTCTCTCACCGGATGACGTATCACCTGCCTTGGTAAGGCTATACAAACTCTAAAGCGGAAAGAGAATATGCTTAATACAGACGTTCCGCCGGAACGTCTCTAGTGACTTATTATCAACAGAAACCCCTGCAAAAGATGTTCCAACTTAATCGGCTATGAAAAAACGCCCTAGTAATATCGTGCTTCAGGTTGTCATCGGAATCGCACTATTATTTGCGGCTTATGTCATCGGTGGCTTCCTGATCAAAACTCGTCGAGAAGTCAAAGATACTCCAGAGGCGAGTCTCATTCATATCAAATCAAATAAGTCTAATTGCATTGGCTATAATAGGTAGACAATGGATGAAATTATTTAGATAACTTATGAGAGTTAAAGTCACTGAGCAAGGGCTAGTCATTCCTCAAGAGCTATTAGAGGGAATTCAAGAAGTTGAGATTCGCCGGGTGGATCGCCCCACTGTTGAGCAAGCATTAAGCAGCAATCTCAAAGACTTTGAAGATGGTATTCAGTGGGCTTGTGCGGTGTTAAATCAACTGGATGCGATCGTAACTCGCGATATTTCCGACTTTTCAGAGGTAAGCTTGCCAGTGTTATCGATCACCCAACTACAAGCACAACTGTCTGAAGCAGAATCAGGAATGATAGGCAACGAATGACGCCAGGGAGAATTGAACGTAATCTATGCCCGTGCGGGGTGAGGAACAGTATCTCATGTATTAACATAAAAGGTATGGGGAATTACCCGTTCCAAAATGACGTTTGCCATGTCATGTAACTACGAGAGGGAATAGCGTGTCTCACACTATTGTTACGGAAACCTGTGAAGGGGTTGCAGATTGCGTCGAAGCTTGTCCAGTTGCTTGCATTCACCCTGGTCCCGGCAAAAATGTCAAGGGGACAGACTGGTATTGGATTGATTTCGATACCTGCATCGATTGTGGTATATGTTTACAGGTCTGTCCTGTAGAAGGCGCGATCGTTCCGGAAGAGCGACCGGAGTTACAGAAAACACCCCAATAAATCTGGAAGCTGGGGGAGATAGGGAAGATGGGGAAATTGTGTAGGGGCGGGTTTCACTACTATCGTTTTTTGCCCATCCTAACGTCACTAAACCCGCCCTGTCTAAATGACCAATGACCAATGACCAATGACCAATGACAATCTCCACCGTTCAGATTAATTGTGTCCACCCACTTAAAACGAATGTTGCTGACTTAAGCTGGTTTCGTAGTAGGCACGAAGCGTGCCAGAAGCGCTCGCATCGCTGACTACAAACTTTAAAGTCAGTGCCATTCCACTTAAAACTCTATACTTTGCAAACTAGAGACGCCAGCAATATCCGTCAGGTTGTATTGCAGGGGGGTGATGGCAATATAGTTTTCCTTAATTGCTTGAACATCGGTAGCTAAATCGGGGGGAAGATGGGAATGGGGGGGTTGTTCTATATCCTCAATCACTTCACCTGCTAGCCAATAATAGGTTTTACCCCGTGGATCAACTCGTTTCTCAAAGGTATCAAAATAGCGACGAATTCCTTGGCGGGTAACTTTAACCCCAGCGATTTCCGCCTGACTCACGGGCGGTACATTAACATTGAGTAACATGACTTTGGCTAGGGGTGCGCCAGAGAGCCGCTCAATCAGGCTTTTGGCGAACGTGGCTGCAACGTGAAACTCTTTTGACGTATAGCTAGTCAGACTGAAGGCAATACTGGGAATTCCTTCTAACACCCCTTCCATGGCGGCGGAAACCGTGCCAGAGTAAAGGATATCAGTGCCTAAGTTAGAACCGTGGTTAATCCCCGATAGGACAAAATCGGGGGGACGATCAATTAAGGCTCCCAAAGCTAACTTTACACAATCTGAGGGAGTTCCAGAACAAGACCAAGCTTTAACCGCCGGGTGAAAAATCGTATCAACCGCTTCGGCGCGAATGGGATCATGGAGGGTTAAACCGTGACCCGTTGCCGATCGCTCTCGATCTGGACATACGACGGTAACATCATGACCCGCTTGTGCCAGTGTATCAGCCAAGGTGCGAATCCCCAAGGCAAAAATTCCATCATCGTTGCTGATCAGCAATTTCATCAAATTCCGTGTGACTCCTGACTACTTACTCATTGAACGAACTATCCCCTTGTACTTCCAGCAATTCTTCCCAAGAACAACCAAACGTTTCCTTTATCCTGCACACAGTATCCATGTTGACCTTGCCCAAGGATTGCAGGGCGTAACGCCTAACGGTGCTATAGGTGACACCAGAACGCAAGCTCAATTCGTTGAGGCTCCAGTCTTTTTCCTGACACAGCTCTTTAACTCTGACTCTAACTCGGTACATGTCCTTTAGCTTATGAGCATTTATGTACCAGAACTAGAGGTTAAATGCTACAGCTTAAACACTTAAGCGTTGACGAATAAGTTTTGACGCTATAGTATATAATTATCTTTGGCAAACAAAAAAAGCAATTGCCCAGAGTGCTAAGCGCTTACTAGGCAATCGAGTAGACGCCGAGGGTCATCTGCGAGTTCTCAAGCAACTGATGCCAACAGTTCCCCTGGAAATCATGTTTGATCTGCCGCCAGAACCTACGAACTCGGAAGATCTGTAGACCTAACCTCCTTCCTTTCCCGACGAAGGAAGGGGGAGATCATTACACCAAATCTGATGAAGTCACTCTCTTCTTAACTTGGGTACTTTTTCCTTCTATCCCTTCTACCCTTTCTGCCCTCTACCTTATCCCTACCCAAACGGGGGTAATTAACCCGGATTTAGTATTACTTATGGTACAGCAGAAGCCCCACCAAAAAACCGATGATTAAGCCTGACGTGTGACCCGTGACACTGACTTGAGGAATTGATAGGTCAAAGATAACTTGAAAGGCAATAATAAATAAAATAAACCGTAAGCGACGAGAGGCTAAACGGGATTTTTCGCGCCGCCATCCTTGAAGTAAAACAGCCGCCGTTGCGCCCACAATCCCCATCACGGAACCGGATGCGCCAACTACAAACTGAGCCTCAGAGTATCCGAAATGAGTGGCTAGAGATACTACCAACATTGAACCAACACCACAACTGAGATAGAGTAGTAAATATCGCCACCCAGAAAGCGCATATTCGACAAAGGGTCCAAGGATATACAGACCCAGCATATTCATTAATAGATGCAGAAATCCAAAGTGCAAAAATGTTGAGGTTAATAACCGCCACCAAGCCCCGTCAAGAACTTCCTCTGGTACTAATGCGCCAAGTTTGTATAAAACTTGCGGATTTTCACTTCCACCAAAGTGAATTTCCAATCCAAATACAATCAGGTTTAATCCAATAATTGCCCAAGTCGTATAGGCTCTAGAACCTAGAAACCTTTCTCTGGAACCGTATCGCATCTGATGTTGGAGATTGACTGTAAGCCGCGCTAAAATCTGCTGAGAATATTGAGTCAAAACAGCATCAGGGTTGACAGGTGACTGGGATAAACGAGCTTGAATCGCATGGCGGTAGAGTCCAGTATGGCGGTTAGAAATAGCCAACAATTGCTGACGTGCTTCCTCTACGTCTCCCGCCGCCCAATCTGCTGTAGCCAGCCAAAATTGGCGAATGTACTTTGGATAAAATGCTAAAGGTCCAGTGAGCAATTGTACGACCTGGGCTTTTTGACCGCAAAAGGCAAAGGCAAATAAATACGCTTGACTCTGATTGATGCCGCGATCGCTCCGTTCTAAGATACGTTCAAACTGATCGAGTTGGGTGAGCAAACGATTTAAGTCCCCCATCTCTGCCAACGCTCTCAGGTAGTACAGGATCAGACTGGGATCATGTTCCAGGGCGGTCTGTGGTACGTTGGTTTCAATCCACTCCCGCAACTCTTGCCAACGCGCCTCCATTTTATAGAGGGTAGCAATGGTATGTCGCACCAGAGGACGATTGGTGGTTTCGTAGCGGTTAATAATTGCCGTGGCTTCAACCGTTGAACCCTGCTTTAATTGTTCCAGGGTGTCCAATAATTCAGAAAATTGACGCCAATTCTGGGCGGGGTGTAGCCAACAGAGTAGTTTACCCAGTCGGCTAGCTGCACCAAAGCGTTCCTGATATGCCAGTTGATTCATGAGTCTAAACCCCAGAATCGGCATTAAGATCAACAACCCCCATAACCCCCCACCAATCCAGCCTGCATTCTCTGGAGTGAGGACATACAAGACACCTGTTGTGGCTAACACTAAACCGGAAACAATCATCCAGCTACGGATGTACACGGCTGAATCCGAAATACTGGCACGACGAATGCCGACGATAATGTTCAGAATGCAGGAGGTGCAGACAATCCAGAGGAGTAACTGATTAATATCCATTTCTGGTGATTGGCGATCGGGTTGGGAGAAGTAGGCGAAGTCCACCTTTTCAACGATAACCCGATCCAAGACGCGATCGCGGTTGTGGGAATTATCGGGTTCGGGGTTGTAGGGGCGAGTCGCTGAGCAACTATTGAGGTGTGACAATTAACCTGTCTCGACTCGCCCCAGTCTAAATGTAGATGGTGTTCAATAATTTTTGATACTTGATGCTGGGTTCCTCGATAAGATGAATGGGTTGCTTGTGTGAATTTTTTCCAGGGGCAACCCCAATATTATTGGTCTTTAATTGCTGATATCACGCGGAGGGCGACCCGATCAAATTGATAGGTGGGTTCTCCTATTTTAATGCAGCGGGTCGCCCCTACAGATGTTGGCAAAACATTGATAACCAAGAAAAATCCGCCCTACCAACTGGGTGGTTAACGGCGGTGAAATTTCAGCTACTGAATGTATTCCCAATCCTCACATAATCTTTATATAAAAATATAACAAGCCTTTGTCTTCATCAACGCTTCATAAACCTCATATTATCCTGAGTATATATACTTGTTCAACTGCTCTGACCCAATATCCTTGATTCAGGTTGGGTTAACCGAAAAATCGCTAATTCCACAAAAACCCGCCTAACCAATGACTGGTGGCGGGAGATTGACAACAATGAATAAATCGTTAGAAATTTTGTTGACGTAGCTTTTTATTTGATGTTTTTCTTATTTCGCGAATGCTGTTTCTTAAAGGCAACGCCAAACCCTAAAGCAGCCGCTGAACCCAGGATAGTCAGGGGTTCAGGAACCGGGGCATATTCTTGGTCAATCGTGCTCATAATTGATGGACCCGTACCCGGTACGCTGGTCAGATTAATATCTTTGAGTACACTAAACTGAGTGACTGGTGTACTGAAGGTATCAGAGTCAGCTAGGTCAGGAAAATCACCTCCTGTGATATTATCGGCGAAGAGTTGTTTAGTGGGATTACCGTTCGATGTTACTGTCTCAATAATCTCAACTCGCCCAGAATCTAGGACAGCATCAAAATTTAGGTAAAATTTATTGATGGGTACTGTGGATTCTACATCATAGCTGATGGCTAAATCAATGCCGTAGCCATCCTCAGCTCGGAAAAAGTCAATAAACTGTATTCCTGGACCATGAGGAGTGGTGGCTGGACCAACTGTAATTTGAAAGGGACTAATTGGACGGACATTACCAGCCTCCAATAGCTCTTCACAGGTAGCCTCAGGATCGCTGAAATCGAGGCAAGCGACTTGGAAGCTGAAGTTGCTAAACGTTAAACCTCCATCGGTGAAAGTGTCATTAGTGTCGATCAACTCTCCCAAAGATACGGCTTGAGCCGGACTCGCCATTAATCCTAAAATGGCGGTAGCACTAGCGGCACAAGCAACAGCAAATGCACTTTGACGGTTCATACTATATATATATCTCCGAATTTAGGTCAAGTTGACACAAGTTACCAAAGAGAGTTAGTATTTATCTGAAATTGCATTTCACAAACCTAATAAGTAGGCGGCTAAAGATAGGTTATGAATACCTTGATACTGCTATATCTTGGTATCAGTGACTTCCGCTGATTCGAGTGGAACCTCGTTTCAGCGTCCGCCTTTTTGCTATCTCTATCTTTAGTTGGATAGATACTCAGTCTTTGGTTATAGACATAACATATAACGATCTAATTTTCTTGGCAAGATATTTTTCGTATCTTTACAGAATCTTTATAGAACAAGCCCTTGACTTCATCAAAACTTTATAAAGTTTTGTGTATGCTGTTGTCAATTTAACGACCTTTAGTATCGGCGTAGTTCCATCCCTAACTATTGAGTTCATCTGCCTTCACGCCATGGCAGATCAAGAATGCTTGCTAGCTCAAATCCTTATCTGGACTGGGTGACGCCCTAGGATTACTGTGCTTGATCAGAATCCGTGGCAATTCCGTAAATATACGGAGAAAATAGTCCGGCGATCGCGTTCATTTCTAACAAGTCCTACTGAGGAGGCGATCGGAGTGAGTGATTGAGTAATTTTACTTATTGACACATATATATATTAACGTTCAAGAATCTCTTATTTTTATCTTGATATGGTGAGATTTTTTGCCTATCGGCACAAGTAACCAAAAAGTAGAGACGTTGCATGTAACGTCTCTACACTCACGTTGCGCCATATACCGTGAAAAGTCAGGAGGATACGTGGTTAACGCGGCTGTTTACTTTTGGTTGTTCTTTTTGCGCGAATGTTCTTTCTTGAAGGCGACGCCAAACCCGAAAGCAGCCGCTGAACCCAGGATGGTCAGGGGTTCGGGAACCGGGGCATATTCTTGGTCAATCGTGGTCATATTCGATAGACCTGTCCCCGGTTCACTGTTCATACTAATCTGCTTGAGTACCTGAAACTGAGTGACAGACCTATCAAAGACAACCGAATCGGCGAGGAAAGGAACATCATTGTCTCTAATATTATCGGCAAAGAGGCGTCCAACTTCATTACCATTCATATCTGACACCGTATCCGTCACTTCAACTCGTCCAGAACCGACCACAGCATCAAAGCTTAAGTCAGAACTCTGAATGGGTCTTGTGGACTCTACATCATAGCTAATATCTAAATCAATTCTGTAGCCATCCTCCGCTCGGAAAAAGTCATTAATTTGTAATCCTGGACTATGAGAGGAGGTTCCTGGTCCTACCCCAATTTGGAAGGGACTGATGGGACGCACATGACCAGCCTGAAATAGCTCTTCACAATCCGCATTAGGGTCACTGTAATCCTGGCAAGTATACGCAAAGGTGAAATTGCTAAAGGTCATATACTCATCTTGGACAGTACCGTTATCTCGGATTAATTCTCCTAATGATACGGCTTGCGCTGGACGGGTTACCAATCCCAAAACAGCGGTAGCGCTAGCGGCACAGGCGATGGCGATTGCACTTAGACGGTTCATACTGAACTTCTCCTTAATATCACGAAGTTGACGAAAGTCCATAAATCAAGTTAGTATGAGCCAGTATAAATAAGAAAAACTATTTGAAAGTGGCGGCTAAGAATAAGAATAGATTTTGAACCTGAGAAAAGCTTACTCAAAGCGTTCAATCTATTTGAAATCAGAAGGTTAATTCCTTCCTAACGAAGCCGCCTTTTTGTTTGGACTGGCTTAACTACTAACCATTTATCTACTTTCTAAGTTTATATCCTATTTATTTAACTGGAAAGCATTTAGGCTGATCTTGACTGAATCTTTATCTGAAAAAAATTTGGCTTTATCACAGCTTTATGAAGTTTTATGTTTACTTGGGTGCTTTTCAAGACCTACTGGACTGACACAGCTAAAATTTTGGATTAGATTTGACCGTGAAATTGGGCGCACGTCGGTCATTGGTGTCAACTTAAGGCTGAAACCCTTACTTAAGAAGAGATCCCCCCTAGCCCCCCTTGATACTGCTGGCGAATCAGGGGTCAGACCCCTCACCCCGCTCCTCTATTCCTTCACGTCCATTCATGCTTAACCCTGAGTGAGACTGAAGTTTTAATATATTTGTACTATACCAGGGTGTCATATCATGTCCGGTCAAACACCCCTAATAAAAACGCCTAAAACCCTTGTTGCTACAGTATTGCAATTATGGGTAATCGTTAGGACATGATATCAAACCCTCACTACATAAAGGATGAGCGTGATTGGGAGCCGAGGTTTTCCCAGAGAGTGTGATCGCGTGCGGATTTGTCCCAATTCTAATGGGATGCTGCTCACCAAACTGCTTTGAGGATATGTAGCTTGTATATTATTTATTTATCTAAAAAGAGCTAACGCGCAAAATTGGGAGGCTCCCGGAACAAATGGCTTAAAACCCAAATCTTTTCTACCTTCCTAACGAGTGCAGCAAGCCCTATTTAAAGCTGCTAATATTGATTAAGCATACTGCCTGCGTAGGCGGGCAAATGAACTTGTGCGAGTTTGAGCTTTTAACAAGCCATTTGACTGGGAAAAAAAACGAGATAAATTCATGGCACAAGCTATAGCAATATGCTGTAAATGAGTTTTAGCCAGCCCGGAATATCGAGTTCGTCGTAAATCTAATTTCCGTACACCTTGAGAAATTGTCCCTTCAATTCCGGCACGACAACCATACTTTTTCTTAAACTCTTTAGTTTTTTGTTCCTGGCGACGCAGGTTAAGGGACTCATACTCGTCACGAGGTCGCAATTTCAGTTTTCTGGGCGCTTTTTTGCTTTTTGTACAACGAGTTCTTGCTGGACAAATTGTACAGTGTTGACGGTCAAATCCCACTTGAATAACGGGATGCTTACTTTTATCATATTCAATCCGCCATGAGCGACTTAAGCGTCCTTGGGGACATTGAGCAATTTTTTTATCCCAATCAATGAAAAACGCCGACACATCAAATCCTGTATTTAACTTAGACTGCCAGCTTACATCCACTGCCACCGGACCAACAAGCTCAACTTGATGGACTTGATGACTTTCAACTAATTGATAGGCATCAACGTAAGCAGCATCCACATAATGTTCCCTCGGTAGCCCGTCTTTTTCGGCTAATTTATGATGAATCAATGAGGTCATGACACCATCGGGAGTTGTTGCCACCGTTGTCTCTACATTGGTAATTATATTGGGGGTGTCCGGGTCACAAGTTTCCGTCAAGTGAACTTTATATCCTGTCCAACTTTTCTCTCTTTTTTTTCCATTTCTTGCCTCCGTGTCATAGGGCGATTCAATCGAGATTGAGTGGGGAGGTAATCCCGTTTTTTCTTTGTTTCTCCATAACAATCTTCCCTCGATAAATACATACTGTTGAATCCACACACGTCTCAATGTGTCCACGCTCTCGATTTGACGCAACTTTTCGGCTTGTATGTCATCTTCACGCCATAACTTTTCCAACAGATGGTGTCCATCCCTGCCAATTAACAATGCCATTTCTTCCCGTTTGGTTTTCTCTTTGGGTAACCGATAATTCTCAAATCGTTCACTGTATCGGTCAAACCAATCTTCTGATATAATTTCTTGTAACCATTCCGGGGCAAGGGTAGCTATTTGATTCAGTGTTGCTCTTAGGGTTTCGCCAACTAATTCTAAACGATTAACTTGACGTATCGCTGCCACCACTTGGGTTGAGTCTGTACGCTGTTTTCCTCTCGACTTGATTAATTTATGTTCTTTAAAGTGAGACACCATCACATCCAGCAACTTATTTGATGCTTCATTTTGGCATAATCTTCCTCTAAATTCACTTAGCACTGTTGCATCAAATCCTGAATCCGTTAGGTTTAATCCCAAAGCATATTTCCAATCTATTCGACTCCTAACTGCATCAGCCGCTTGTCTATCTGTTAAACCTTCCGCAAACTGCATTATTGTGATTAATGCTAATCGAGCTGGTGAAATAGCTGATTGTCCACATCGGATGGGAAATAAATCTACAAAGTCTTTGTCTTTGTATAATGTGCCTAATTCATCATACATTTTCATGTATACGTTTCCTTTGGGGAAAGATGCACGCGCTACTCTAACCGTTTCTTTTGGTACTTCCCAATAGTTTTGTGGATGTAGTGTCATCGCCGCCTTTCATCAACTCTTCAACTGTTTGTATTATCTTATTTTTTGCTCTGAGCCCCCTTTGGGGTCTGACCCCCCATTACGGCTCTGACTCTTGATACACAAGCGTGAGGCAATCCCATCCCGAAACGCGATCGCATATGTAAACCAGCAATTGTACTGACTTGGACTACACAATTGCGCGAAGGTTTGCCAGATCGTGACGCGATCGCACAATCTTTAAGAAAGATGTAGGTAATGCATCGATTACCCCCTAGAGGGCGCAAGCTGATGGGGTTCCTCTCAACGTAAACCATGAATGGACGTGAAGGAATAGAGCAACGGAGGGATGGGGGTGAGGGGTCTGACCCCTGATTCGCCAGCAGTATCCCCCTTCAAAAGGGGGGAACCAGAAATTAATCAAAGTTCCCCTTCAAAAGGGGGGAACCAGAAATTAATCAAAGTCCTCCTTCAGATTCCCCTCTTCCCTTAAACAGGGGGAAGCCAGAGGATGCTTCGCTTTTTTTGCATGGGGGATTTAGGGGGATCTAAACTTTGAGCGCTAGTCATACAAAGTCTTAAGTTGACACGGATGCACGTCGGTGCGCCCCTACGGTTTCGGGGCTAATGGTTAATTCATCAAATAAGGTGTGCCACGCCACTACTGGACTGACACAGCTAAAATGATGGAATAGATTTGACCATTGAATCGGGCGCACGCCATGCGCCCCTACGGTTTCGGGGCTAATGGTTAATTCATCAAATAAGGTGTGCCATGCCACTACTGGACTGACACAGCTAAAATGATGGAATAGATTTGACCATTGAATTGGGCGCACGCCATGCGCCCCTACGGTTTCGGGGCTAATGGTTAATTCATCAAATAAGGTGTGCCATGCCACTACTGGCGTAATGCTGTCTCTGTTTTGATGATTTACAATGAATTGGTTCGTTTAAAATTGCCCATTTCACAAAAAACCGCCCCAGCAACTGAGTGGTTAAGGGCGGTCAAAGTCCAACGACTAAAGGGTTAAACCATTCTGTAGCCAGCCGCCTTGTTTTTATGACTGGCTTAAATACTAACCATTTATCCAATTTATAATCAGTTTATACCTGATTGTTTGGTTGAGAAAGTATTTATACTTACTTTTAGTAAATCTTTATATAAAATCCGACAAAAAGCCGCCCGACCCATGGCGGGTTAAGGGCGGTAAAATTTTCGGAACTGAACGGTTTGATTTTTTGCTGATCAGGGCAAGGATTTGGCTAATAGCTAATTGCTATCTCACCAAATTTTACCTACACAACTTCGCCTAAATCAAGTGGGATTATTCTCCTTGACCGTACAGGATTGAGGTCACTTTTTACTTCCGGTTTTTCTGCTTCCTCGACTGCTCTTTCTTAAAGGCGACGCCAAACCCTAAAGCCGCAGCAGAACCCAGGATTGTCAGAGGTTCGGGAACAGCATATTCCTGATCAATGGTTGACATCGTTGAGTCACCTGTACCCGCTACACTGGTCAGATTAATATCCTTGAGTATATGAAACTGAGTAACGGGTTTACTGAAGGAACCCGAGTCGGCTAGGTCAGGATGAGCATTCCCTGTAATATTATCGGCAAAGAGTTGTCCAATGTGATTACCATCCATATCTGACGCCGTCTCAATAATTTCGACTCGTCCAGAATCTAAAACGGAATCAAAACCTAGGTGAAAACTATAAATGGGTTTCGTGGATGTTACATCATAGCTAATGGCTAAATCAATTCCGTAACCCTCCTCAGCCTTGAAAAAGTCATTAAACCGTATTCCTGGACCGTGAGGAGTGGTTGCTTGACCAACTCCAATTTGGAAGGGACTAATTGGACGAACATGACCTGCGCTAAATAACTCGTCACAGGTCGCATTAGAGTTATTGAAATCCAGACAAGCATATTGGACGTTGAAGTTGCTAAACGTCAGATGCTCATCTGTGAAAGTACCATTACTTTCGATTAATTCTCCTAATGATGCGGCTTGAGCCGGACTGGTCAACAATCCTAAGGCTGTCGTGCTAGCTGCACAGGCGATCGCGATTAAACTTAGACGGTTCATACTGAACTTCTCCTTATGTCATCAACTTGACTAAAGTTCACAAAGTGAGTTAGTATGAGCCAGTAGATGTTAAGAAAAATATCTTTAGAACTGGCGGCTAAGAATAGATTCTGAACCGGGAAAAGCTGAATCAAGGGTTCAGGCTATTGATAAAGAGAAGGTTAAGACCTTCCAGAGAGAGTCGCCTTGTTTTTATGACTGGCTAAAATACTAACCATTTATCTAGTTTTTTAGTTTATACCCAATTTATTTGCTTGGAAAGTATTTATACCTATCTTTACTAAGTCTTTATAGAAAAAGTTCTTGACTTCATCAAAGCTTTATAATGATTTGTGTATAGTATCGTATCTTTTTTTACTTTAATTTAGAATAGGGCGATGACAGGGGATGGGGGGCTGATGTATCTTGACAGGGCTGTAACCGCCTTTTTGCCTGGGCTTGACAAACAGGACGCTGATTCCGTAAAACTACGTAAAGCACGGCAAGCCATTATGTATCGGAATAAGCCTGTTGTACGGAGGAAAGCCTGTTGGTCATTGTGCCAAAGTATTTTAGGGATAAATACGAAGAGATTTTAACAAAGAGATTTCAGTTTGATTCCAAATGTAAAAATCTATATTAAAACTATATATTAGTTTATAAAGGTTGGCAAAACCCAGAGACAATTAACAATGACTCAACCACAACTTACTCCCTACGGTTCCTGGAACTCTCCCATCGTCGCCGAACTCATCGTGGCGGGTACGATTGGTTTGGGGAGTATCGCCCTTGATGGTACGGATACCTACTGGATCGAAGCACGACCCATGGAAGCCGGACGTAATGTGATTGTACGACGTCAGGCGAATGGCGCGATCGCAGATAGTACCCCCTCTCCGTTTAATGTGCGTACCCGCGTTCATGAATATGGTGGTGGTGCTTATACAGTTAAGGATGGGATTATTTATTTTGCCAATGATCAGGATCAGCGCCTTTACCAGCAGACAGGGGATGCAGAACCTCAACCCATCACCCCAGAGTCAGGGAAGTCTCTCCGCTATGCTGATCTAGTGATTGACTCCCAGCGACAACGGCTGATTTGTGTGCGCGAAGATCACAGTAGTGAGGGTGCAGAACCCGTTAACACCTTAGTCAGTATTCCTTTAAATAATAGTGACGCTATCCAAATTATTGCTTCAGGACATGACTTCTACGCCTCACCCCGCTTAAGTCCGGATGGTTCTCAGTTAGCCTGGTTGAGTTGGAATCATCCGAATATGCCATGGGATGGGACACAACTGTGGGTGGCGCCGATTCAAGGCGATGGATTACTCGGTGAAGCTAAATGTATTGCAGGTGGGGTTGATGAGTCAATCTTTCAACCGGAATGGTCTGCTGATGGCACATTATACTTCGTTTGTGATCGGACTGGCTGGTGGAATCTGTATCGCTGGAATCAGCAAGGGGTAGAACCTGTGTGTGAAATGGAGGCGGAGTTTGGTCTTCCTCAATGGGTGTTTGGTATGTCTACTTATGGCATTTCATCCCGCGATCGCCTAATCTGTGCCTATACGGTACAAGGGCGATGGCGCTTGGGGAGTATCGATCTGCAGACGAAACAATTAAACCCGATTGAAACCCCTCATACCAGTATTTCATCGGTGCAGGTGACAGCAGATCGCGTTGTCTTTATTGGTGGTTCCGCTACCGAACCCACCGCCGTTGTTCAAATGGACTTAACCAACCAACAGATAGAGGTTCTGCGTCAATCGACAACATTAGATATAGATAAAGGATACCTCTCGACACCACAGGCGATCGCATTTCCCACGGAAAACGGTAAAACGGCTTACGGCTTCTTCTATCCCCCCCAAAATAAAGACTATCAAGCACCCGAAACCGAGAAACCGCCTCTGATTGTCAAAAGTCACGGTGGACCGACTGCATCCACATCCAGTACCTTTAATCTGAAGATTCAATATTGGACAAGTCGCGGTTTTGCCTTTTTCGATGTTAATTATGGCGGAAGTACAGGGTATGGACGTGAATATCGCCAACGTCTCCAGAATCAGTGGGGAATTGTCGATGTCGATGACTGCGCCAATGGTGCAAAATACCTGGCGGAACAAGGATTTGTGGATGGAGAACGGTTAGCGATCGCAGGCGGTAGCGCTGGGGGGTATACTACCTTAGCCGCCCTTACCTTCCGAGATGTGTTTAAAGCCGGGGCGAGTTATTACGGCGTCAGTGACTTGGAAACCCTAGCCACCGATACCCATAAATTTGAATCCCGTTATCTGGATGGATTAATTGGTGCTTATCCGGAACGCCAAGATTTGTATAAAGCGCGATCGCCCATTCATTTTACCGACAAATTGTCCTGTCCAGTAATTTTCTTCCAAGGGTTAGAAGATAAAGTGGTTCCCCCCAACCAAGCCGAGACGATGGTGGAGGCGTTAAAAGCGAAGGGATTACCCGTAGCATACATCACCTATCCCGAAGAACAGCATGGATTCCGACGGGCGGAGAACATCAAGCGCACCTTGGAAGCCGAGTTATACTTTTATTCGCAGATATTCGGGTTTGAGTTAGCCGAACCCATCGAACCCGTCGCGATCGACAATTTTTAACCCTTATTTTATCGGCAAATTCAACTGTAGGGGCGGGTTTAGGGATTTCATTAAGGGGGGAATTAATACCATGTCATCAAAAACCCCCTTTCCCCAGAATTGCTGTCGGAGGATGTCACAGGAAATTGCTACCCTAGAACCATTAATACTCAACAATCTATCTCAGAGGGTCCAGCCATGAGTAACCGGGAAACCCGAAAACTTGTCCGTCAGGAAACCCAAGCCCTTGCCCGTGAAGTCAAAACCCAAGCTACCATTTTAGGCGGACTCGTCGCGGCGATGTGGGGTTTGGAACTCATTGATTTAGTTATCTTCCAAGGCGCACTCGACGGCTATGGTATTTTCCCCCGGACAATTATTGGGTTAAGGGGTATCCTATTTGCCCCGTTTCTCCATGGGGGTTTACCTCACCTAATTGCTAATACGGTTCCCTTTCTCACCCTCGGCTGGTTCGTCATGTTACAAAAAACCAGCGACTTTTTTATTGTTACCGCCATCACCATGGTTGTTAGCGGTTTAGGGGTTTGGTTAATTGGTTCTCCCGGTATTCACATTGGCGCTAGCGGTCTAGTTTTTGGCTATCTGGGTTTTCTGCTATTGCGTGGTTATTTTCAACGCAATATTCCCTCTATTTTACTTTCCCTGATCGTGGGATTTCTCTATGGAGGCGCAATTTGGGGGATTTTACCAACGGTTCCTGGTGTATCCTGGGAAGGGCATTTATTTGGGTTTATTGGTGGAATTATTGCTGCACGCCTGTTGTCTCAGCGTAAGGGATGAGGAATGGGGAAGCATGTAGAGACGCGCCATGGCGCGTCTGGGAGATGGGGGAGATAAGCAAACTAATTCAACACTTGATCGGGGCGGGTTTAGTTACCTTTGGGTTAAGTAAGAAACGATAATAGTGAAACCCGCCCCTACACACCGCCCTCGAAGGTTGTGAAAGGTCAATACGTTCCCAATTATTAATGGCAAAACAAAAATTCCCTTATTTAGTTGGTTCCAAATGGACAGCGACTCAACAAACCTGGGGTTGGCGACATTTTCAAGTAGTCAACCGCAAAAATCAGGGTCAATGGGTTTTTGCCGAAATGGTAGCATCTTGTGATCCTACGGTTCGCTTTTGGTTGAATGCTAAACAGCTTAAAGACCGCTCTCTCTGGCAACCGGGGTGGCAGTCTTTACAAGAAATGAATTCAAGTGATCAAGATAGTTATTCACAAATTGACAATGGATAATGGACAATTATCAATTATCAATTATCAATTATTAATTGTCCAATAACAAGTTTCCCAACGCTCCAACAGTAAACGCCAACCTACACTTGCAAAACGCGCCAGCCAATACATCCAAAATGTGGTTGGTACTAACCAAGTAATGGGTAAATGTCCAATTGGTGCATCATCTGTAAAAATGACATCATTATAGCCGATCCATTTTTTCCCCCTACGCCAACCAACCCGTTCAGACAACGCAGCATAATCTTTATTAACCTCTACATAGATTTGATAAATCGTATGAAATCCAAAGCGCCCATCACTGAAGTGTCGCCAAAGTTGGTCAATCTGAACCAGATCATGACAGGGAAATTGCTGAATATTATATTGAGTGAGCAAGCAGTCTGGTTTTTGATTCGCACCCACAATTGTTAACATTAACCGTCGAGTTTCAATGTCAGCCTCTCTCCAACGCTTGCTTCGTAATAAATTGTACAATTTAGCATAAGTAGACACCCGATCTGAACGCCTAAAATCATGGTCGCTAAAATCAGTGGACATGATAGTGAGATTTGACGGAACTTATTATGCTAAACTATCAGTTTAGTAGCCAAAAAGCAAACTGTATCCGATATCGACTTAGCTCAGTGGTGATTGGTGACCCAGTTAGGCATCTTAATGTGAATGTCACTGACTTAAGCTGGGTTCGTAGTAGGCACGAAGCGTGCCAGAAGCGAAGACAGCGCTTACTACAAACTCTAAAGTCAGTGGCATTCATCTTAAGGTAAAAACACTTGGATTGGGTCGAGGCAAGTTTAGTTAAGGCTTGCTGCAAAATTATCGGTAAAACCTACCTCTAAATTCTCGAAACTCATTCAAAGGCTTGATTATGAAAATTAATTTGTCACGATTGATCATGCTACTGGCTTTTGTAATTTTTCCGTTGAGTTGCGCGGCTTCTAGCAGTAGTAGAGTTTGCCAGTATAATCCTGATTCAGGAAAACCTAATCCTTTGGGAATGAGGTCATATATTACCATTACAGAAGACGAGGGAAGTACAATTGTTACTTATGAACAGTTTCCCTCAACTGTTGATGAAAATGTTACGCTGACAACGAAACGGGAACTCACGTTTCATGATACTCCCTTGGACACAGCGCGGGTTATTCTCCTGCAAAACAAAAATTACTATTCTGAGTTAGTGGGGTATGATGACCCCGAAGGATTTGCCCCTGTTAATGAAGTACTAACCTGCGAGTCAAAGTGATGGGAGGTTGCATTTGAATATCTAAAGGAAAAATGAGCGTAGTCGAAGGGTCAATTGTCGGGGCGGGTTTAGCCACTGTCGGGGCGGGTTTAGCCATTGTCGGGGCGGGTTTAGCCATTGTCGGGGCGGGTTTAGCCACTAAAGCTTGCTTGTTACCAATAGCTGAACAACAAAACCCGCCCTTGCTTGTTACCAATAGCTGAACAACAAAACCCGCCCTTATTTACAAGGCTAAGATGTATAAATAAGTCAATCTAATCACATGAAAAGGTTATTGATTACAGGTGTTAGTGGATTTTTGGGTTGGCATACTTGCCAGTTGTCAAAACGAGAATGGAATGTCTATGGAACTTGCCTTTCTAAATCTGTCAATAGTCCAGACATAAACATACTAAAAGTTGATTTAACCCATTTTCAGGAAGTTAAGCAGATTTTCCAAACTATTAAACCCGACGCGGTTATTCATACGGCGGCTCAATCTAGCCCCAATTTTTGCCAAATGCATCCCCAGGAAACAGAAGTAATAAATGTTACAGCATCTGGGGATATCGCGGGACTGTGTGCAGATTATCATATTCCTTGTGTATTTACCTCCACTGACTTGGTATTTAATGGTTTAAATCCACCCTATCGGGAAACTGATCCGGTTTCGCCAATTAGCTATTATGGAGAACAAAAAGTTCGGGCTGAGACGTTGATGTTAAGCCGTTATCCTCAGACAGCAATTTGTCGAATGCCGTTAATGTTTGGTCAGGCGACACCAACAGCGACTAGCTTTATTCAGCCATTTATTGAAACGTTACAAGCGGGAAAGGAGTTAAAATTATTTGTTGATGAATTTCGCACACCTGTGAGTGGAACCACCGCAGCTAAAGGGTTATTGTTAGCCCTCGATAACGTTCAAGGCTACTTGCATCTGGGAGGAAAAGAGCGGATATCACGTTACGAATTTGGGTGTCTGTTGGTTGATGTGTTACGATTACCCAAGACTGGATTAAACTCTTGTAGACAAGCTGAGGTAAAAATGGCAGCGCCAAGACCTCCAGATGTTTCCTTAGATAGTTCCAAGGCGTTTGCGTTAGGATATAATCCTTTATCCTTACGAGAAGAATTAGAGGCATTAGAGGGGAGCCTTATCTGATTTATATGCCCATATACTGTAGGGACGCAAAGCTGACATCTGTGTCAACTTCTCAACAATCTCCAATACCTTGAGACAGACTCCTCCCTAACCCTCCCCTTGCCAAGGGGAGGGAACTCAACTGGCTTGAGTTTTGCCCTTATTCGTTGACTTTATTCTTCTTTCTTGAGTGTTCTTGCTTGAGTACAACTCCAAAGCCTAATGCGGCGGCTGAACCCAGGATTGTTAAGGGTTCAGGAACAGACGCAAATGCAGTCATTTCGTAGGATAATTCAGAGTTCCTGAAATCTGCATCTGCATTTATGAAATCTGCTCCTCCGGTTAACATACCACCCATCTCCTGCGGAAGTGGCGCTACGTCAAATAGAGTTAGATTCTGACTCGGCTGTGCAGAATTGCTGAAAAGAATATTGGTTTGGGAATCAGCAGTTACAAATTCCCCCTGATCAAATCTAATATTTACCAGCCTTAGATCAACTGACTCAATTACATCCATTGAAGTGTCTATTGTGAAGAAACCTGTCCTTACCTCTATTGGTGCTGAACCACCATAATCTGGCAGGTCAACGTTTATACCATCGATTTGTAGATCATATTTGATTAAAGCGGCTGTAGCGGGGGATACATTTACCAGATTCACGGCAGCAGTGGTGGTAGCAACCGTTAAGGCAGCCAGCCACGGTGAGTAGCTAAATTTCATAAATTGGAAACCCTGTAGGAAATGAAACAACTGTGACTATTAAACGACTAATAAAGGACTGTTTCCTCTATCTGTAGGAGTATTGCTAAGACTGTACTCATTTGTATTTGTAAAGTCAATCTCATCTATTATTATTTATATAAAAAAAATTCAATATCACCCTAATTTTGTAGTATACGTCACATTTGATGTCTATAACTAGAGCTAGCAATTATATGCCAGAAACAGGATGTATGATTAGGATCTTTAACATCAATTAACTAACACAATTTATGTCTAGGTATTTATTCAGTGAGGGGATAGAGTCATAATTTCTACAGGTATTCGGAAGATAATTTTGGCGAAGTGAGATAAGCCAAACTTAAATTTAAGCGATCGCGGCAACTCTTGCCAGGAAACTGGCACAAAGCCAAAGCGCCTGTAGAACTGGGCGAGGCGTGTTCCTAAGCATTCCAGATAGAGGGGTTGACTGGCTTGGTGAATCAGATGCTGCGTCAGCAAGCTTCCCAAACCGCGATCGCGCCATCGGGGGGCGACAACTAAACTGCCTAACTCCTGGGCGTCAGCAAACTGGCGTAACTGTCCACATGCTACCACCTGTCCCTCGCATTCAATCACCCAGAACTGTTGCCATCGTAACTGCGTCGGATCAAGTTTTGCCCCCAGTACCAATCGGAAAATCGCGCCCCGATCCCCTGAACAGGCGCATCGGAGGACACAGTTGGCGGGTAAAGACGGTTGAGTCATGAGCCTGTAGGATAATTTAGGGGTGCGATCGCTGATTTTAATGGTTCGAGCGTACCCGAAACCTGATACATTTACCGAGTATCGGCAAGCAAAATTTATGGATTGACTATGAAAGTCTTGGTTATTGGTGGCGATGGTTATTGTGGGTGGGCAACCGCCCTGCATCTATCCAACAAAGGATACGACGTCGGGATTATGGATAACCTGGTGCGTCGTCACTGGGATATGAAACTGGGTGTAGAAACCCTGACGCCAATTGCACCGATTCAACAGCGTATCCAGCGTTGGCAGGATCTGACGGGTAAATCCATTGACTTATTCGTCGGGGATATTACCGACTACGATTTCCTGATTAAATCCCTGCATCAGTTTGAACCGGAGGCAATTGTTCACTTTGGCGAACAACGGTCTGCCCCATTCTCGATGATTGACCGCGAACATGCGGTACTGACTCAGGTGAATAATGTCGTAGGCACACTCAATATTCTCTACGCCATGCGACAAGACTTCCCTGATTGCCATTTGGTCAAACTGGGGACGATGGGTGAATACGGCACGCCGAATATCGATATCGAAGAAGGCTACATCACCATTGAGCATAATGGGCGTAAAGATACCTTACCCTATCCCAAACAACCCGGTAGCTTCTACCACCTGAGCAAAGTCCACGATAGCCATAATATCCACTTTGCTTGTAAGATTTGGGGACTGCGGGCAACGGATTTGAATCAGGGCGTCGTCTATGGTGTCTTAACCGAAGAAACCGGAATGGATGAGATGCTGATTAACCGCCTCGACTACGATGGCGTTTTCGGTACTGCCTTAAACCGTTTCTGTATCCAGGCGGCGGTGGGTCATCCTTTAACGGTCTATGGTAAAGGGGGACAAACCCGAGGCTTCTTAGATATTCGGGATACCGTGCGCTGTGTCGAACTAGCGATCGCGAATCCGGCAGATCCGGGTCAATTCCGCGTATTTAACCAGTTCACGGAAATGTTCAGCGTGGGCGACTTAGCCGTGATGGTGAAAAATGCTGGCACCCATTTGGATATCGATGTGGACATTAAGCACCTCGATAACCCACGGGTTGAGTTAGAACAGCATTATTTCTACGCCAAAAATACTTGCCTGTTAAGTTTAGGACTCCAACCCCATTACCTCTCTGATTCCCTGATCGATTCCTTACTTAACTTTGCCAGCAAGTACAAGCACCGTGTAGATGAAAAACAAATCTTGCCCAAGGTGTCTTGGCGGCGCTAAAGCTCTTGACTATCGGTTCAGGATTCAGGACTAGGGTAGGGAAGACATAAAACATCAAAAGAATGGGGTTTTCGGTAATTGATGTTCCTGTTTTTTCCAAGCCAACTTAGTCTAGAGGCGTTCATAATAATCACTGAACCGATGGTTTCAGTCAGAGGAACTAAAAACTATAGAGTTCTTCGCACTCTCATGCTATGTTCCGATAGCTTGTCATGATGATCAAATCGGCAATTCTGCTCGTGTTTGTAGTCTTACCGGGTTTCGCTGCCTCTGCCCTCAGTGCTTATTATCTTGTGCCAGAATGGGTAGAACTAGAGCGTCACCATATTTATTACCAGAAGTTGTCTCAATCTCCGTCCTCAACAATGCGGGATTTATCCATTGCCCAAGCCGCAGAAAATAGACATCGAATCAATTGTTTCGCTGAAGGTGTGGGCGTTTTATTAGGGGGAATTATTGCAGCTATAGGGATTCATGGACTCTGTACGTTACCACCAAAAAATGCTGAAGATCCTTAGTTGTTCTAACTGTCGCCATCAAGGTGAGGATGAATAGCACTGACTTGAGAGTTTGTAGTCAGGGATGCGAGCGCTTCTGGCACGCTTCGTGCCTACTACGAACCTAGCTTAAGTCAGCGACATTCAGGTTAGGATAAATGGTGCTGAAGACCCTATACCAGTAACCACCTTCCTGCCTTCTGCCTCCTGCCTCCTGCCTTCTGCCTCCTGCCTTCTGCCTTCTGCCTTCTGCCTCCTGCCTCCTGCCTTCTGCCTCCTGCCTTCTGCCTCCTGCCTTCTGCCTTCTACCGTTTGCAATACTACTCCGCACACAGTCACAGGATTATGCGAATTGCCTTATTTACTGAAACCTTTTTGCCTAAAGTTGATGGGATTGTCACGCGACTACGGCACACGGTTGACCATTTACAACGCAATGGTGACCAGGTTCTCGTTATTTGTCCTGATGGGGGACTTACAGAACACAAAGGTGCCAAAATTTATGGTGTTTCCGGGTTTCCATTACCCTTATATCCTGAACTGAAACTGGCATTACCTCGACCCGCGATTGGTCTAGCATTAACTGAATTTAAACCGGATTTGATTCATGTGGTGAATCCGGCAGTATTAGGGTTAGGGGGACTCTATTATGCGAAGGTGATGCAAATTCCTTTAGTTGCCTCCTATCATACTCATTTACCCCAGTATCTTCAGCATTATGGGTTAGGCATGTTAGAACCCGTGATGTGGGAATTAATTAAGGCAAATCATAACCAAGCCCAACTTAATTTATGTACCTCGACGGCGATGGTTGAGGAATTGAGAGAACACGGGATTGAACGATTGGATTTATGGCAACGGGGAGTGGATACGGAGACATTCCGTCCCAGTTTAGTGTCAACCGAAATGCGATCGCACTTGTCCCAAGGACACCCGGAAAACCCGTTGCTGCTGTATGTGGGGCGTTTATCGGCGGAAAAGGAGATTGACCGGATTAAACCCGTTCTCGAATCAATTCCCGGTGCGCGTTTGGCATTAGTGGGGGATGGACCCCATCGCAGCGCCTTGGAAAAACATTTTGCTGGAACCCCCACCCATTTTGTCGGGTATCTGACGGGTGAAGCCTTAGGTTCTGCGTTTGCGTCAGCGGATGCGTTTATTTTCCCTTCCCGTACCGAAACCTTGGGATTAGTGTTACTCGAAGCGATGGCGGCGGGATGTCCAGTCGTGGCGGCGCGTTCTGGGGGAATTCCCGATATCGTCACCGATGGGGTGAACGGCTACCTGTTTGATCCCAGGGATGAACAAGGCGCGATCGCAGCGACTCAACGTCTGTTTCAGGAACAAACCGAACGGGAAACCTTACGCCAAAACGCCAGGGCGGAAGCCGAACGCTGGAGTTGGTCAGCCGCCACCCGACAGTTACAACAGTATTATCAGGGCGTGGTGTTGTCGCGATCGCTCTTACCTGCGGCTTGATTAGGGGCTGCTGAATAAGTCTTGTGGTGGGAATAGGCAACACCTCGACTTGCAATCAGAGGGTGGTAGGGGCACGGCATTGCCGTGCCCTCTTATATAGCAATCGCCATAGCGGTTAGGACACATCTTATGGTAGAGACGTTCCGGCGGAACGTCTCTACTCTCCAAATATTATTATTCTTTAATAAACTAGCTCCTAAAGATTTAAATACCAAACCTTTAGAAGCCAATACACCTAAACTATCCTTAATAATATCATAACCCGGAATCACCGATTTTGGTGTTGTAAAATGTTGGATTTTGTGTGAAAGCCACTCAATATAATCTGTCTTTAATCAAAAAAATTACCAAATACAATGGCAAATGATCTAGCTTTTTTCTGAAGAGAAACGAGAATGACATAAAACATAAAACATAAAACATAAGACATAAGACGAATGACGAATGACAAATCACACAGGTAACTCAATCACAAACTCTGTACCTTGCCCTAATAACGATTTACAAGAGGCGCTGACATCATCGGAGATTTATAATGGTCATCTGCGACGGTTAGCTAGTTTGATTACAACACCTCAGTTAGCTGATGCGGTGAGGCAAGTCATGGGTGCGGATGAGACGGTTTTAAAGGATTCGTTTTTGGCTTATAAGTTAAATAGTTTAGGGTTGATTAAGTTAAAGGATAATAAAGCGACGCCGAGTTGTGAATTATACCGTCAGTATTTTGGCGCTGGGCGAGGTTCCTCGTAGGGGCGCACCGACGTGCGCCCTTTTCCAAGGCGTGTGCCATGCGCCCGGTTTCGGGGCTAATGGTTAATTCATAAAATTAGCTGTGACACACCATTTCTCCCCCGACTCAACTCGATCATGTCGCTCTATAATCAAACAAGCAATCCTTCCTCTTTCAGGCAATTCCAGAAACAGGGCGGGTTTACATAAGTTACCTGTTTGGGCTTGTATGTTATCCGTAAAACCCGCCCCTACAGATGATCAGGTCGCCATTTTTTTGAGGTTAAAAGTAGGTGGACTCTGTTGAGTTTACCTGTCACGAAATTCTGATCATCTAACTGAATATAAGGCTAAGGTTCCTTTACTACAAACTAGGCTAAGGTTCCTTCACTACGAACAACGAACAATTTCTAAAATTCGTCTTCCGAGCCATTCGCTGATGGGGGGGACAACGGCGTTGCCAAGGAGTCTCCCTCGGCGAGAGTCCATCCGGGAGGAAACCCCATGAGCCGCTCCCACTCTGTCCACGTCAAGTTTCTCGCCACAGAGTATGGGTCGGTCTGAATGACCTCCTTGATGTCGTCCAGATTGGGCACGTAGCGTGGGGCAGATGCTTTTTGCCAAGGTGTACCCGAAGCCACCGCGACGTTGTACCACAAGCGGATCGTTTGTGACAGTGCCTTGACGAAAATGGGATCGAGTTTTCGCTTGGCTCGATTTTCGCGACGCAGTATCCCTAGACAATTCGCGGCTGTTAGTAAAGAAGTGATAGGCACATTCTGATCTAAAACTTGCGATAAAGAATACTCGGTCTCGGTTGTGGGGTAAGCCCGCATGGAGAGCGTTACACGATATCCATCCCCCCAAATACCCATTCGCTTCCAACGTGTCGGTAACTGTCTCAAGAGCGGTTCCTTGCTCCGCCGAGAGCAATCCCGGCACATTTTCCATGACCAACCACGTTGGCTGAACTTCTCTAACCAAGTCCATAAACCGGAAAAATAACCCGCTTCTTTCCCCTGTGAGTCCTTGTCGCTCGGTGTTGGCGTGGCTGAGGTCTTGGCAGGGCCATCCTGCACACCATAAATCAGAGGTAGGGATAGTTGTTGAATTGAGGGTCGAGATGTCGTCATGAAGGGGTACGTGGGGCCAATGGCGTTTTAATATCTGTTGACAAAACGGATCTATCTCACATTGAAACACAACCTGCATCCCTGCTCTTTCAAAGCCGAGATCAAAACCGCCAATACCTGCAAAGAACGAAGCAACACGCATGAAACTAGAGATAAAGCCTAATCGTGACGACCATCATAGATGATTGACGGATCAAAATCTACTGTAGACGATTTTCGTCTACAAATCAGTTTAACAGTCGATAATATCTCGACCATTAGGTTTAAAACGGTTAACTGTGGATAAAAAGCAAAACATCAGCGGCTTGAGAATTCGTCAAGTCAGATTACAACGCGGTCTAGATCAGGTTGAATTAGCAGCGGCTTTAAATGTCGATTACGGAGTCAAGCTAGAGCAATCCGATATTTCAGAAATTGAGCGTCAAGTGCGCTGTGTGAAAGATTACAAAACCTATCAACTTGTCAGTTTAACCTTAAGTGAAAAAAGAGTGCCGCGAATCAAGCTGTCTAATTTAGATTGGCAGAAAATTCTGGAGCAATGCAATTATAAGTGTGCCGTTTGTGGTCGTTCTGAACCTGAGGTTAGATTTCAACAGGATCATAAAATTCCCCGGACTAGAGGGGGTGGCAATGAATTGAATAATTGGCAACCTCTGTGTGATGAATGTAACAACTTTAAGAGTACATCATGTCGTGGATGTCAGCTTGAGTGTGAGCAGTGCAGTTGGGCATTTCCTGAGCGGTTTGCTCCACTTCGTTTATCTTCAGATAATATTTTGAAGTTGAGACAGTATGCCGCTATGACAAACTCAGACCCTCACGACTTGCTCAATTGGATTGTCAATGAATTTTTTTAAAACAGGTAGGTTAAATGTGAAAAAAATAACTGACGCTAAACTATTCTATTTCACTCAATCTGCCAGAGGTAAAGGGTAAAGGTGCGTTACGCTGCGCTAACGCACCCTACGACGACTAAAATTGTGGAATAGATTTGACCATTGAATCGGGCGCAAGTCTTTGCGCCCCTACAGTTTCCGGGCGTAATTCTAATTCATCAAATAAGGTGTGACACGCCACTACAACGACGAATGACAAATGACAAATGACCAATGACCAATGACCAATGACCAATGACCAATTTAACTCGTTTCACTAAATACTACAAAGTGGGTGGGGGTTTAAAATATAACCACCCCACCTACGTTCAACGAGCGGCTGATGACCAATTGTATGAAGCGCTGCTGGCGGGAAACTTTTGCTATGTGTTTAATACCCGACAGATGGGGAAATCCAGTTTGCGGTTGCGAACACTTCATCGCCTTAAAGCTAGAGGGTTTCATTCGGCTTCGATTGATTTAACTAATCTGGGGAGTGAGACGATTACGCCAAAGGAGTGGTATCGCGGACTTTTATATGAATTAATCGATAAGTTTTCCCAAATCCAAGAGTTTAATCTGAAAACTTGGTGGGATGAGCATGAGGGTTTATCCCTAATTCAACTATTCAGTCGATTTATTGATACGGTTTTATTGGCTCGGATTCCCCAAGGAAATATTCTGATCTGTATTGATGAAATTGATACAGTTCTGGGTTTAAAGTTTCCTACAGATGATTTCTTTGCTTTAATTCGATATTTTTATAATCAACGGTCAGAGAATGCTAAATATCAGCGACTCACGTTTGCTTTGTTTGGGGTGGCGACGCCTTCGGATTTGATTGCGGATAAAAAACGCACGCCGTTTAATATTGGCAAAGCCATTGATTTGCGCGGATTTAAGATAGCCGAGGTGGAGCCTTTAGCTCAAGGCTTGAATCCAAAAGCTAAACACCCCATGGAGGTACTCCAGCGAATTTTAGACTGGACGGGAGGACAACCGTTTCTCACCCAAAAACTCTGTCAGTTGGTGGTTAAATCTTCTAACATTATTGAGGCGGGTGAAGAAGGGGAAATTATCGATAAATTGGTGTTAGAACGCCTGTTAATGGATTGGGAAGCAAATGATGAACCGGAACATCTGCGAACGATTCGCGATCGCGTCCTGGTCAACCCCCAATTAACGACCCGACTTTTGGGGATTTATCAGCAATTACTTCAAGGTATTTCTATTCCCAGTGATGACAGTCGGGAACAGATTGAACTGTTGCTTTCGGGGTTGGTGGTTAAGCAGCAAGGCTATTTACGGATTAATAATGCTATTTATCAAGCTGTCTTTAATCTCAACTGGGTACAAGCACAACTGAGTCAATTACGTCCCTACTCTCAAGCAATTGAGGCGTGGATAGCTAGCCATCAACAGGATACTTCCCGACTGTTGCGGGGACAAGCGCTACAAGATGCCCTACTGTGGTCTCAGGGAAAGCGTTTAAGTGATGTAGATTATCAATTTTTGGCAGCGAGTCAAGATGCAGAACGCCAAGAGATTGAACAAGTCTTACAGGTACAAAAAGAGCGAGAACAATATTTTAGAACGATCGCCGATGCCATACCACAAATTGTGTGGATTATTGAAGCCGATGGTAAATTATCCTATATTAATCAACGGGGATTGGATTATTTAAACTGTACCTTAGCGCAAGCAACAAGCCAAGAACGATTTGTCTTTTGTCATCCCGAAGATATAGCGCGATCGCAAACCGCTTGGCAACACTGTTTTCAAACCGGAGACCCCTATCAGGTGGAACTTCGCCTGAGAGATGGTCAAGGGAACTACCGTTGGTTTTTGCAACGCGCCACTCCCCTGCGGAGTCCTGATGGGGAAGTTGTAAAATGGTTTGGCACCAGTACCGACTTAGAGGAAATTAAGCGCATTGAGGAGGCAAAACGACTTAAAGAAGTAGAAGCGCGACTGCTGCAAGAACATAAAACCACCCAACTGCAACGGAGTTTATTAGCTACAGTGACTGTGGCATTTGTGGTAGCCAGTGGGTTGGGATTATTCACCCGGTTTCAGAAGCGTCAACTGGCGGTGAGAGAGGTGCAAGCGCTAACAATTTCTGCTGAAGCCTTATTTGCCTCAGATAATCACTTAGAGGCATTATTCACCGCAATTAAAGCATGGCGGCGATCGCAAAATCTAGCCGTTGTGACTCCAGAGTTACACTCTCAAACTGAGCAAATTCTGCGCCGCAGTGTCTTTCAAGCCGACCAATCCAATCAACTGTTAGCCCATAAAAATGCTGCCCAAACTGTTGCCATCAGTCCAGATGGTCAACTGATTGCCACTGGGGGTCAAGATAAAATGATTAAACTCTGGCGTCGAGATGGTAAGCTTCTAAGGAGTTGGAGGGGACATAAAGATATCGTCACTGCTGTTGAGTTTACTCCTGATGGTCAACAACTCGTTTCTGCCAGTTGGGATCAGACAATTAAGCTGTGGAATTTAGAGGGTACAGTATTACGGACAATTCAGGCACATCAGGATTTAGTCCGGTCGATTGCCATTAGTCCAAATGGTCAACATATTGCCTCAGGGAGTGAAGATGGCACTGTCAAGCTGTGGCGGTTAGATGGTACACTGCTAAACACCTTTATCGGGCATGAGGATGCAGTATGGTCGGTGACGTTTAGCCCCGATGGGCAGATGTTGGCGTCTAGCGGTTTCGATAATACAATCAAGCTGTGGAATCTTGACGGAACCCGACTCAAAACCCTTAAAGGTGTTAATCACCGAGATCAGTCCTCAGAATTCAATCGCATTGTCAGTCTGGTTTTCAGTCCTGATGGTCAACGGTTAGCAGCCGGAACCTGGTATAACAGGATTCAGATTTGGCAGCGTGACGGGACATTGGTACAAACTCTCACAGGACATGAGAGTACCGTGATCAGTTTAGCCTTTAGTCCCGATGGGCAAACTCTCGCCTCCGCCAGTTGGGATGACACGATCAAACTTTGGTCAGCAGAGGATACTCTGCTGCAAACCATTCAGGCAAATCAAGAAGGAATTTGGCAGATCAGCTTTAGTCCCGATGGTCAAACCTTGATGTCATCCGGGGTCAATGGGACACTACGCCTGTGGCGGTTCAACCCGTCTAGTTTAACCCGACTCCGAGGTCACTCCAGGTCAGTTTGGGGTATTGATTTCTTCCCCGACACTCAGAAATTAGTGTCCGTTGGCAGCGATACGACACTCAAGTTTTGGCAACCTGATGGGACGCCCATTAAAACCCTGAAGGGAGATTTGAATCAACTGTGGGGGATTGATATCAGTCCTGATGGTTCCTTGATTGCCTCAGCCGGAGAGGATACAACGGTTAGACTATGGGGGGCAGAGGGTGCACCTCTGAGAACCCTGAAGGGACATCAAGATACCGTGTTTGAGGTGACGTTCAGCCCGGATGGGGAGTTGATTGCTTCAGCGAGTTGGGACAAGTCGATTAAAGTCTGGCGGATTGATGGTAGAGTATTAACCACATTGCTGGGACATAAGCATGAGGTGAACACGGTGGCGTTCAGTCCCGATGGTCAACTCCTCGCCTCTGGCAGTTCCGATGAAACGATTAAACTTTGGCAACGGAATAGTTCTGGGGGATTTGCCTCGGATGCGATACAAACATTGAGGGGACACAGTGATCAAGTTTGGGATATCGCCTTCCGTCCCGATGGTCAGCAGTTTGCCTCAGCCAGTGCCGATCGCACAATTAAACTATGGACAAGAGACGGGCAGTTAATTAAAACCTTAGCAGGACATAGCGATCGCGTCCAAAGTGTTACCTATAGCCCCGATGGTCAGTTTCTGGCTTCAGCCAGTTGGGATCACACGGTTAAACTGTGGCGCAGTGATGGCACGTTAATCACCACATTACCGGGTCATCCGGATCGTGTCTTTGATGTTGCCTTTAGTCCCGATGGTCAGATTCTCGCCTCTGCCAGTTTAGACCATACGGTGATTCTCTGGAAATTGGATCAGGTGGTGGATGTCAACCCTGTTCTCCAACAGGGGTGTGACTGGATACGGGATTATATTCAGACTAGCCCGGAAGTTGAACAGCGCGATCGCTCTATGTGCAACGATTGATTGGGGAATAACAGTTATCAGTTTGGTGTAGGGGCGACCCGCTTACACGAATTAACAATTCTATTTGTTACAGCAGATGTAGCAGATGCATCAAAGTGTATGCTTTTGCGTATGATATGATTATCAGTTTTTTAATTAACCGCTACGATTATCGTCTCGTTTAAGGAGAAAAACGATGTCACAAGCGACCATAGAATCCGTCCTTCAAGAAAAACGTCTGTTTAATCCACCGAGTCAGTTTAGCCAAGAGTCCCATATTAAGAGCATGGAGGAGTATCAGCGCCTCTATGACCAAGCGAAAGCTGATCCAGAAGCCTTTTGGGGTCAACTGGCAGAACAAGAACTGCACTGGTTCCAGAAATGGGATCAGGTGCTGGATTGGCAACCCCCGTTTGCTCAGTGGTTTGTCGGCGGTAAACTAAACATTTCTTATAACTGTCTCGATCGCCACCTGACTCCTGAACGACAGGACAAATTAGCCTTGATTTGGGAAGGCGAACCCGGAGACTCCCGGAGCTTCACTTATGCTCAGTTGCATCGGGACGTCTGTCAAATGGCAAATGTTCTCAAACAACTGGGCTTGAAAAAAGGCGATCGCGTGGGGATTTATATGCCGATGATTCCCGAAGCGGCGATCGCCATGCTGGCTTGTTTGCGAATTGGCACACCGCATACGGTGGTGTTTGGGGGGTTTAGTTCTGAAGCCCTCAAAGACCGACTCTTAGATGCCGAAGCTAAGGTAGTGATTACGGCGGATGGCGGTTGGCGCAAGGATGCGATCGTCCCGTTGAAAGAACAAGTAGACAAAGCCTTAGCCGGGAATAGCGTTCCCAGCGTCCACAGCGTTCTGGTGGTGCAACGCACAGGTCAACAGATCGGTATGGCACCGGGACGCGATCACTGGTGGCACGATCTGCGATCGGGTGTCTCTGCGGATTGTCCAGCCGAACCCATGGACAGTGAAGACCCCGCCTTCATTCTCTATACCTCCGGCACCACGGGTAAACCTAAAGGTGTGGTTCATGCCACAGGTGGGTATAACCTTTATACTCATATCACCGCAAAATGGGTCTTTGATCTGCACCCCTCGGATGTCTTCTGGTGTACTGCTGATATTGGTTGGATTACGGGTCACAGTTATATTGTGTATGGTCCCTTATCCAACGGTGCCACCACCGTTATGTATGAAGGGGCGCCCCGTTCCTCGAATCCCGGTTGTATGTGGGACGTGGTGCAAAAATACCGAGTCACCATTTTCTATACCGCCCCCACCGCGATTCGGCTATTCATGAAAATGGGGGAACATTTACCCAAAGCGCGAGACTTATCCTCGCTGCGATTACTGGGAAGCGTCGGTGAACCAATTAACCCAGCCGCTTGGATGTGGTATCACCGCGTCATTGGCGGCGAACGCTGTCCGATTGTGGATACCTGGTGGCAAACCGAGACAGGGGGAATCATGCTCACGCCTCTACCCGGTGCCACACCCACAAAACCGGGTTCTGCTACTTATCCCTTCCCCGGAATTGTCGCTGATGTGGTGGATTTAGACGGCAATCCGGTGGGCGATAACCAAGGGGGCTATTTAGTGGTTAAACAGCCGTGGCCCAGTATGATTCGTATGGTTCACGGCAACCCCGATCGCTTCCGTCGCACCTATTGGGAGCATATCCCGCCCACAGATGGAGACTATCTCTACTTTAGTGGGGATGGCGCTCGGCGAGATCCAGACGGTTACTTCTGGGTCATGGGTCGAGTTGATGACGTGATTAACGTCGCCGGACATCGCTTGGGAACGATGGAAGTCGAATCATCCCTCGTCTCTCATCCCGCCGTCGCCGAAGCTGCTGTAGTCGGGAAACCCAGTGAGGTGAAAGGGGAAGAAATTGTCGCCTTTATCACTTTAGAGGAAAATTACACCGCCAGTGACACCTTAGCCAAGGAATTAAAACAGCACGTTGGACAAGAGATTGGCGCCTTAGCGCGTCCTGGTGAAATCAAATTCACCGAAGGATTACCCAAAACGCGATCGGGTAAAATCATGCGGCGGTTGTTGCGATCGCTCGCGGCGGGTCAAGAGGTAACAGGTGATACTTCGACCTTAGAAGATCGGAGCGTCCTCGACAAATTACGGGGTGGCGCTTAATGCGGAGGATCTTGTAGAGACGTGCCATGGCACGTCTGGAAGCAGGTGAGATTGTAGCTGATCAATGTAGGTAGGGGCGCAAGGCTTGCGCCCTTACCCAGTTGACGCATGAAACCTATTCGCTCAAGCGATCACCTTCTACAATAGAAGCATCAGACTTAGCAGATATCACATCAGTCAAGGGACTAAATCCCCCACTCCTGACAAAATATAGTGGGGACGATAGGCAAAACGGATTAAATCCTCTTGGCGTGTGACTCCAGATAACACCAACGCCGTCTCAATTTCTGACTCAATCCCGGCGATGATATCGGTGTCCATGCGATCGCCAATGATGGCTGTATCCTCGCGACGACAGCCTAACTTCTTCAGAGCATGGCGCATCATTAAGGGATTCGGCTTCCCGACAAAATAGGCTTTCGCCCCCGTCGCCAGTTCCAACGGGGCAATTAACGCCCCTGTTGCGGGGACAATTCCTTTTTCACTCGGTCCGGTTAAGTCGGGATTTGTACCAATCAGTTTTGCCCCGTTAATCACTAACTGCGCTGCATGTTCTAATTTCTCAAAGCTATAACTGCGCGTCTCGCCCACCACTACATAATCTGGGTTAGTATCGTTCATCGAGAACCCAGCATCATACAGCGCATTTGTCAACCCTGCTTCCCCAATCACAAAGGCACTTCCTCCGGGACATTGTTGAGCCAAAAATGCCGCCGTCGCCAAGGCGCTGGTGTAGAAATTCTCCTCCGGCACTTCGACGCCCAACCGCTTCAGCTTCTCCCGCAACTCCCGAGGCGATCGCTCGCTACTATTGGTGAGAAACAGAAATTTCTTGTCCGACGCCTTTAACCAGTCCAAAAATGCCTCCACTCCTGGCAGTAAACGGTTGCCGTGGTAAATCACGCCATCCATATCACAAATAAATGCCTGTTTGCCGCGTAGCTCATTCATGGAAACAAGGGACTCAAAAGCCTTGACGTCAGAATCAACAACGATGATACCAGCCTGGGTGGAGAAAAGATATTGGTCTTCCCCATCACCAATCACGACTCCTCAATCACCATGTTTCCCACCGCAGTGCTGCTTGATACTCTCAGATCAAAGAAAATTGGCTATCTTGGACTAGATGTTTACAGACCAGCAAGGGTTGAGATTTTTTGCCATGAAGGGATCGAGAACCATATTTGCCAACAGGGGTTGACGCTGACTACCCTAGACTTACCCCTGATCAAGCGTTTTTGAGGCAAACGACTCTCAAGAGACGAGTGCCACAACTGCATCACTCAATCGGACTGGCGCTCAATCCTAATTCAGCTTGATCCTAATCCCGTAACAGCAAAACTGTAGTTGTGGTTTCAGGGTGTTGTCAGACTGTGTCAACGACCAACGCTTCATCCCTTTGGGGATAGAAGCGGGGCGTGAAAACGCCCAGAGTTGACCAGCCTAAGTCTTAAATGACTACGTTATTGAGGGCATCACACCTATGAATGCGTTGAGCCAGTTTATAGCTCTGTGGCTTGTCATTAAACATCCGAGTTGGGTTGAGGAAGTGTGGCAGGCATAACAAACTTCAATAACTTTGGCGAGGCTCACATTACCCGTTTAACGGAGGACAAATTGTCTAACTTTGTTTTCGTTCTCGATACCAATAAACAGCCACTTGACCCGATACATCCAGGGCAAGCTAGGCGATTACTCAGTAGTAAAAAAGCTGCCGTGTATCGCAGGTATCCATTTACTATTATTCTCAAGCATCTGTCCCTTGAACCTAACTCTACCCCAAGTCAAATCAAGATTGATCCAGGCGCAAAAGTGACCGGGTTGGCACTCCTGCAAGGTGACAAAGTTATCTGGGGAGCCGAGCTTACCCATCGCGGATTTGCAATTCGAGACGCGCTCTTGACTCGTGGATCGTTCCGCAGGGGTCGCAGAAGTCGCAAGACAAGATATCGACAGGCGAGATTCCTTAATCGAACTCGCCCCCAAGGTTGGTTGCCCCCTAGTTTACTAAGTCGAGTCGAAAACATTTTGACTTGGGTGAAACGGTTAATTAAGTTCTGCCCTGTGTCAAGTATCGTGTCGGAATTAGTGCGATTTAATACGCAGCTAATGCAAGACCCCACCCGACAAAAAGAAGGCTACCAACAAGGAACCCTTTATCAGTATGAGGTGCGTGAATATGTTCTCGAAAAATGGGGTAGAAAATGTGCTTACTGCGGTGTTAAAAATGTTCCGCTTGAAGTCGAACACATTCACCCCCGTAGTCGAGGTGGCTCTAATAGACCCAGTAATCTGACGCTTGCTTGCGTACCTTGTAATCAGGCTAAAGGAAATCAAGATATCCGAGACTTCCTTAGTTCAAAACCTGACCTCTTAAAACGAATTTTGTCTCAAGCCAAGCGTCCTTTAGCTGATGCCGCCGCCGTCAATTCAACTCGATATGCATTACTTAATGCTTTAAAGAAGTTAGGTTTACCTGTCACCACAGGGACGGGTGGACAAACTAAGTACAACCGAGCCGTACAGGGAGTCAGTAAAACCCACTGGCACGATGCGGCTCTTGTGGGAGAAACGCCTCAATTGCAGTTTCTAACCAATAATCCTTTGCTGATTACCGCTAAAGGTCATGGGGTCAGACAGCGAGTGATAACAGACAAATACGGGTTACCAAAACAGCATCGGGGTCGATTCAAGCTGTCTCACGGTTTTAAGACCGGAGATATTGTCAAAGCCAGTATTCCCAAAGGTAAATATGCGGGGCATTATGACGGATTGCGTATAGCCATTAGAACCAAGCCAAGTTTCGCATTGTATCCAAAAAATGGAGGTAAACAATTTGATACTCATTGCAAATATCTCAACACTATTCATAAAGCGGATGGCTTCGCCTTTTCATTTGTTGGCGGCGATTCCTCCAGCGCTTGACCTATCGGTACAAGCGTGGGACCCTCGCCGCATTTTTGCTGGATGTGATGCATCAAACAGCCTTCGTTAAAAACTATCCACAATAGAACACAACTTGAGATTGACCTATGGAAACTCGCAAACGGATTGGTCTACTCACCAGTGGCGGTGACTGTCCCGGATTAAACGCGGTCATTCGCGCTGCCGTTAGACATGCTACCTTGAGCTATGATTGGGAATTTTTAGGCATTCCCTACGCCACCCAAGGGTTATTGGAAGGCAAATCAGTCTCACTGAATGTTCATGGTCTAGATAGCCGGGGAATCGACCCACTCCTGAGTACGGGCGGTACTATCCTCGGTTCAATTAATAAAGGGGATACTGAGGCTCAAGCTGAGCAGATTATCGCTGGTTATCAGAAATTAGGTCTGGACGCCCTGATTGTTGTTGGGGGTGACGGGAGTCTGGCGATTATGAACCAGCTTGCCCATAAAGGGAATATGAAAATTGTGGGTGTTCCCAAGACGATTGATAATGATGTGGCATTCACGAATTTAGCCGTTGGTTTCGATACGGCGGTGAACACCATTGTTGATGCCCTATCGCGCCTTTCCTATACAGCCGCCAGTCACGATCGCGTAATGGTGGTTGAGGTGATGGGGCGCGAAGCCGGACATCTAGCCCTAAATGCAGGGATTGCTGGCGGTGCTGATGTGATCCTGATCCCGGAAATTCCCTATTCCATTAGCGGTGTTTGTAACCATATCACCGAACTGCGCGATCGCTGGAATCGCCGCTTTGCGATCGTGGTTGTGGCTGAGGGGGCGAAAACCATTGAGGGTCAAGAACGCTACTACACAGACGCCCTAGGTGAGGTCAGGCTACGGGGGATCGGAGATTATGTCGCCGATCAGATTTCTCACGTTAGCGGGAATATAATCGAAGCACGAGTAACAGTCTTAGGTCATGTTCAACGGGGGGGGGCGCCCTCGGCTTTAGACCGCTTACTCGCCACCTCCTTTGGCAAAACGGCTGTCGATTTAATTGCCAAGGATGACTATCAAAAAATGGTTGCTTGGCAAAATGGAGTCGTTGTCAGCATTCCCATTGATGAGGTGACTAGCAAAAGTCCGATTTTAGTGGATAGTCATCATCCCCTAGTCGAAACAGCGAAAGCCCTCGATACCTACGTTGGCGACTTGTAATTGACACCCTCACGGCGGTACTTAGACAGTTTCTGGCACAATTTTTACTTCATTTTGTCTAAGTACCGTTAAAGGGAGCTGGGCAAGCTGGGGAAGC
Organism: Coleofasciculus sp. C1-SOL-03; assembly: GCF_040220555.1. Taxonomy (NCBI): domain Bacteria; kingdom Bacillati; phylum Cyanobacteriota; class Cyanophyceae; order Coleofasciculales; family Coleofasciculaceae; genus Coleofasciculus; species Coleofasciculus sp. C1-SOL-03. The sequence continues at coordinate 50,232 of NZ_JAVJUO010000065.1, read as the reverse complement.
GGATTACCAATGAACAATCAACAATGAACCATGAACAAAGGATGAATGACAAATAACGTTGCAAGCAAGTGTTTAAGATGTTGACGCCGAAACCTAAACTTTGAGCGCTAGTAATACAAAGTCTTAAATTGACACGGATGCACGGAGCGTGCGCCCCTACTGTTAACGCTTCACCAACTTCTTCGTCACCTTCCGCAACCGCACCGACTGGGGCGTGATTTCCACCAACTCTTCCGGTCCGATATATTCCAACGCCCGTTCTAAACTCATCTCAGCTGGCGCTTGCAACTGCACCAATTCATCCCCCGTGGCGGAACGATGGTTGGTTAACTGCTTGGTCTTACAAACATTCAAATCCAAATCTTGAGGACGGTTGTGTTCGCCGACAATCATACCTTTATACACCCGGGTTCCCGGTGTAATAAAGAATGCACCTCGGTCTTCGCCATTTTTCAAGGAATAGAATGTCGCCACCCCTTCCTCAAAGGCAATAATCACCCCATTGCGGCGGGTTTCCACATCACCGGAAATCGGACGATAATCCAAGAAACTGTGATTCATAATCCCATCCCCCCGCGTCAGGCGCATGAACTCACCCCGGAAGCCAATTAAACCCCGTGCGGGAATCACAAATTCCAATTGCGTGCGACCATTACCACTAACGTGCATATTCTGCATTTCGCCCTTGCGCTGACCCAACCGTTCAATACAGCCACCCACGGCGTCTTCGGGAATATCTAGCGCCAAGACTTCGTAAGGTTCGCAGGGTTGACCTTTCACTTCCCGATAAATCACCTGCGGCTGAGACACCTGAAACTCATACCCCTCGCGGCGCATGGTTTCAATTAGGATACCCAGGTGTAATTCCCCTCGCCCAGAGACTAAGAATTTATCCGGAGAATCAGTTTCATCCACACGCAGGGCGACATTCGTCTCTAATTCTCGCATCAAGCGATCGCGTAATTGCCGGGAAGTGACGTAATCCCCTTCCTGACCCGCAAACGGCGAATCGTTCACCGAGAACGTCATCTGCAATGTCGGTTCATCTACCTTAATTAACGGTAAGGCTTGAGGTTCATTGGGACAGGTAATCGTCTCACCGATATTAGCATTCGCAAACCCCGCCACGGCGACAATATTTCCGGCGGAGGCTTCCTCTAAATCAACCCGCTGGAGTCCTTCAAACCCCATAAGTTTACTAATTTTCGTCTTGACAATTTCCCCGCTTTCTGTAACTAAAGCCGCTTGCTGACGGGCTTTAATTACACCATTATGGATTCTGCCAATCACAATTCGACCCAGATAATCCGAATAATCCAGCGTCGTCACTTGCAATTGCAGAGGCTTGCTCACATCACCCACAGGCGGCGGCACATGGCGCAGGATGGATTCAAACAAGGGTTGCATATCCACGCCTTCGCCATCTAAATCCTCTTTGGCGTACCCTTGTAACCCAGAGGCAAACAGATAGGGAAACTCACACTGATCATCATCCGCCCCCAACTCAATAAACAAATCCAGGACTTTATCCACAGCACCGTAGGGATCAGCTTGAGGGCGGTCAATTTTATTCACCACTACAATCGGGCGCAGTCCTTTTTCCAAGGCTTTCTTGAGGACGAACCGGGTTTGGGGCATCGGTCCTTCATTGGCATCCACAATCAGGATACAACCATCCACCATCCCCAATACCCGTTCCACTTCCCCACCAAAATCGGCGTGACCGGGAGTATCGACAATATTGATTAAGATATCTTTATAGTGAACCGCTGTATTTTTAGACAGAATCGTAATTCCCCGCTCTCGCTCCAAATCATTGGAGTCCATAACGCAATCAGGAACCTCTTCCCCTTCACGGAAGATACCGGATTGTTTAAGCAGGGCGTCAACCAAGGTGGTTTTGCCGTGATCGACGTGGGCAATAATGGCAACGTTGCGAATCGGAAGAGTCATAAAGGCGTTAGGGAGTGATTTGAGAGAGGTTGATTTTACTATAGATTTCTTAATAATTGTAGCTTACACAAAGGGGGAGCGGGGGGCGGTAGGGCGAGGTTGTAGGGGCGGGTTTTACCAATACCGTTTTGCAGAAACCCCTAACTGAACTAAACCCGCCCTTTTTGGGGTGCGGAGTGGGGGATTGTAGTTTTATTCACATCTTGCACCAGCCAACCGCCTTGGGTTTAAACCCAAGGCTGAAAGCTCAAGTCAGCTAAAGCTGACTGGATCAGAGTTTTATTCAGAAGTTGAATGACTCTCTCTCCTTTTTGTATATGTTTCGCAGCCACTCTAGAGTTGCGCCCGACAGTCCAAATTGAATCCGGTTCACCAACTCTCCCCATTGATACAGTTCTGATAGAGACAGGGATTGCTCGAACTTCTGCTGGTAAAATGTCGCCCAAAAGTCCGGCGCTTTGTATCGATGCTTGCGCCAACGCCTACGCCAACAAAGGGTATCTTTCAGCGTGGGCGAGTCTACCCCTAAAATTGGCGGGATATCAGCATAACTGACAAACGTACTGATTCCCTTGCCAACAACGTGAATCACATATCGCCAGCAGTCAATGCGATAAATCTCGTCAGGATGGAGATTGAGCAGAAGCGCAATGGCTTCTCGGCTAACAAATCGCTGTAACGGATGAGTGGCTCTTGATTTTAGCGGAAGTGTTGATAACATAGGAGATGCGCCCCAAATCATGGGGTTGTAGATTTATGATATGGCGATCGCTATCTGGCTATATATTGGTGCGATCGCTTTTAATTTGCTTAATGTAGACGAAATTTAAACTTTATGTCAAGAGGCGAACGAGTTCGGTTGCGGATTAGGGAACTAGCGGCTAGGGAGAACTGGACGTTGCTGGATGTCGCTGAACGGTCTGGAGTCCCCTATAGTACCATCAAAACCTACGCGCGATCGCCGGGAATGACGATGGTAGATATTGGGGCGCTGCTGAAGTTAGCACGGACATTTGATGTATTGATTGAGGATTTGTTTGAGATTGTGCAAGAGTAGGTCATTTGTCATTTGTCATTTGTCATTTGTTATACTCGCTTCCGAAAAGAAGCAAGTTACGTCTTATGTCCTATGTAAGGATTTGAGGAATATTTATATTTTATAGATTAGCCCATGCCCGGAAACCGTAGGGGCGCACAGACGTGCGCCCTTTCCACCGACGTGCTAACGCGAGTTTAGCTGATTCTCTGGTGGTAAGCCCGGATTAAACATCACCACAAATTGGGCATTCGGCATCAGACGGCGGAGTATGCAAAGATGACCATCAGCATCGGAACGGCTACGATACTGTGCTACAGTGACTCCTTGCATTTTGGGTAGCAGGCGAACCAGCACCCAAGGATAAAGGCGTTGTTTGTAAGGCATAATTGACTTGTCTCCATCTGAAATTGGAGCCAGAGCCAGCGTCGTTCCGTGGAAAGTTCGTGCGCTGGCTCATGACTTGACCCTATATTACAAACAATTTTAGGGTTTTGTCTACTTAGATAAAATAATTTAAAGTTAAGGCAATCAGGAGGCGATGAGTTCAGGAAGTAAGCTGATGAAGCTAAGAAAACGGTTGGGACTAACTCAGAAACAGGTAGCGGATGCGGTAGGCGTCACGGATCAGACTGTCAGCAACTGGGAAGCTGGCAGATTTGAACCTCGACTCACGATTCGTCAGACACAGGCTTTATGTAGCATCTTGCAATGTCCTTTAGAGGAACTTCCTAGTTTTAATGATGCCCAAGAGTCAGACAGCAAACGTGAGTAACTGATTGGGAAAGGAATGTAGGTAAAGGCAAGACGCGATCGCTTAAAAATGGCTAATTTGGGAGAAAAGCTAAAACAACGACGAGAATCGTTGAATTTGACGCAACGGCAACTGGCTCATGAACTAGATGTAACGATAACAACGGTGAAAAACTGGGAAGCTGGCAGGCACATTCCCAAGCTATACCCAGCACAAATGAAAATATTGTGTGATTTGCTAAACCTTACCTTGGAAGAGTTAGCGGAGTGGCATATTTAGTAAATACATGAATAGGTGGTGCGTTACGCTCCGCTAACACACGATGGCGGCTTGGCACTGGAGTTTGCTGCCTCCTAGTTTTCAGTATCTCTATAATTGATAATAAACGCCATTTTGGAGTATATCGCTAATGCAACTTGCGCCAGCCGAAAAAACAATGTGGGAAACTCGCCCAGCGAAAGATCCCAAGAAAATGTCTGACGATGAAATTAATGCCAAGTACGAGAAACGAGAAAAAAGAATACTTACGGAAATGAATCGTGAGAAGCTGCCCAGTTTTGCCGATGCGCTAAAAAAACCTGGCTATATGGAGATTAGACCATTTTTCCAGCGTAGACCTCGTTGGAATAAAAAAATGCAATCGCGCCTAATTGAGTCATTTCTGATCAACATTCCTGTTCCACCCATTATTCTGTATGAAAAGGAATATAACTCCTATGAAGTCATGGATGGTCAACAGAGAATCACTACCATTCAAGATTTTTACGACAACAAACTAGAATTGACAGATTTAGAACTTTGGCCCGAACTGGAAGGACGCACTTATAATCAACTTCCCAAAAAAATTAAGGCAGGGATTGATCGTCGCTCTATTTCATCTATAGTGCTGATCACAGAGTCAGCACCTAATCAGGAAGAAGCACTTTATTTAAAACAGCTTGCCTTTGAACGCCTGAATACCGGAGGAGTAGATCTAAGTCGCCAAGAGGTGCGAAACTGTTTATACTACGGAGACTTTAACAAACTATTACTTGAACTGGCTCAAAATCCTATATTTACAAAAGCTTGGGGAATACCTATTGACGACAAGGAAGAACTTGAGAGAAACAGTTTATACAAAAAAATGGAAGATGTGGAACTTGTTCTTCGCTTCTTTGCCCTGCGACATACTGATAAATTTCATGGAAAACTAGAAGAGTTTCTTGACAAATATATGATTAAAAGCTTAAATTTTGCTGAAAAAGATATTGCTATGTTGAGAGACATATTTTTGAAAACAATTGACATTGTTTATCGGATCTACGGAGACAATTTATTTAACCCCAAACCGTTTGAACCTCGAAACATGAATTTTCAGAATCAGGCATATAAAACTTATTACGAAGCTGTAATGGTAGGGTTTAGCAATCATTTAGATAGTGAGGATGTCTTAATTGCTCGGAAACAAAAAATAATTGAAGCAACCCAAAAACTCTTTGAAGAAGACAAAAATAGGCTTTTAACAGGTAAAGGAAAAGCGAAAGCGGATATTCAGAAACGACTGGAACTATTCGATGATATGCTTAATCAAGTCATCAACAAATAAGTCATGATGTTTCAGGAGCGTCTGAAGACAGTACAGAGAAATATTTCGACTGTCCGTTCTATTATCCAAGTTAACGAAAAACTCATAAGAGCTGCTTTTGGAGATAAGAGTATACTCCCACAGGAATGGGGAACGGAAGCAGACTCTATCATTGCCCAACTAACACAGGATGCTCCAGAACCACGGGATTGGCGAATTTACGATCATTGTTCTGTAGTAACACGGTTATACGCTATTTATGAACGTTTTGTTGAAGACTTAATTCGAGAATGGATACAAGTTTTGCCAGATTTATTTCCAGTTTATGCAGATTTGGAAGAGAGAATTTGTAATACACATCGAATAGGTGTAGCTCGGTTACTGTTGGATATAACCAAAAATAGATTTGGACATCTTTCTGTTGAAGAGGTTATTAGAGGATTATTTTATGGAGCTAGTGGTACTGGAGAAAAGTATGAACTCCTCCCGGATGCATTTCTATTGCACGAGCAGAACTTACGCAAAGATACTTTAGATAAATTATTCGCTGATGCTGGTATTTTAAGTGCTTGGAGCTGGGTTGAAAAGCATAGAAAAATTAAGTATTTTGTTGAAGAAATTCGAGGGAGTGAAAATACAGCAGAGGGAGAACTCAATGAACTTATTGGCTATCGAAATGATGCTGCCCACGGTGCTTTCATCGATACTATATTAAGTTCAAATGCACTGTTAGAATTATGTGATTTTGTTGAAGCGTTGTGTCAAGCGTTAGCTGAGTTAGTCACTTGTCAAATCATTAAGCAGCAAACATCAACAGGTCAAGCTCAAGAAATTGGTCGAATTACAGAATGGTTTAAAAAATCCCAGGCGGCAGTTGTCAAGGTAGAGGAAAAGGTAGAGGAAAAGGTAGAGGAAACAACTTTATCAGTTGGAACAAGTGTTTTTCTGATGGGTGAAGCCTACTGTCAAGTAGCCACGATTCAAAGTATTCGCATTAATGATGCTGATCAGGAGTCAGTACAGACAAGCAGTGGCATGGAACTGGGATTAAAATTTAATGTCAAAGCCCGAAAAAAATTACGTTTATATTTGGTTAAATAAGCGAGTGCGAGTCTGTCCAACTAGGACAATTTGAGCAAGGGCGATCGCGCCCCTAATCTCAACCCAAAAGAGCCAGATTATTCTCCGAGTAATAAATTAATGAGTCATATCACCGCCCGTCGATACCCTCAGTTATTGTAAAATTTAGCGAATAGCACATTCTCTTCAGACTATGCCAAAATCGATGATATGTTTCACCAATTTTGAGCAATGACTTGGTCTTCTGGACAGAAGTTGCACGGCAACAATTATATTCTGGAAAAAGAATTAAAACGCGGACAATTTAGTGTCACCTATCTGGCGAGCGATCGCAAAAAACATCAATGGGTGGTCAAAACCCTGAGTGATCAGCTAATCCACGACTTCAACCAACCGGAAGTTGATCAAATTCAGGAAGCCTTTTTGTGCGAAGCCGTCAAGCTGGTAAAATGCAGACATCCCCATCTGGTGCAAGTTAAAGAACCATTGGTTGAAGGACATCAGGTTGGCATTGTCATGGAGTATCTGGATGGTGCCGATTTAGCCAGCCACGCCCAAAAGGGTTTGCCGGAATCAGAAGCGCTGCTTTATATCCAACAAATTGGCGAAGCGCTGAAAGTAATTCACGAGGCGGGGTTAATCCATCGAGATGTCAAACCCAGTAATATTCGATTACGCACCGATAACCAAGAAGCCGTGTTAATTGATTTTGGGTTAGCGCGAGGATGTGAGGATGCGTCAACCACGGTTGATACGCATACAGCCGATGGGTTTGATGCCTTAGAGCTTTATGATGTAGAGACTCCTCTGGGAACTTATACGGATGTTTATTCATTAGCGGCAACGCTATACTTTTTAGTCACAGGAGAAATTCCGCCCAAGGCAATGGATCGCTGTCTGTCGAAAGCGCGATTAATTCCGCCAAAACAGATTAACGAACAAATTAGCGATCGCACCAATGAAGTGATCCTGATCGGGATGGCGCTACAGGTTGAGGAACGGCCTCAAACCATACAGGAATGGCTGGATTTACTGGGATTGCAGCGCCAAATTCCTGGATCAAAACGCCAGAAGTCACCCATGATTTTAATCGGCGCGATCATCGCCATCGTGGGCGTGTTAGGTTTAATTGCGGCTTGGTTCTTGTTCAAACCTACAGCCGTCCCTCAACAACCCACACCTGTGCAAACACCGATCTCCTCGCTGATGCATACGCCAGTCAGTAGCGTTTCCCCAATCACCTTTTGGTCAAACGTCTAACGGACACCCTCCGTCTTCGTCAGGGATGATACCAAGTCCGCTTAAGTAACCCCCCTTCTCCCGTGGGTACTTTTTCTGTGGCATCTTCTGCCCTCTGCCTGATTATATTTTTTTAACCAGGGTTTATTTTTTTTAAGAAAACTGGACATTGGTACCATTACTGTCAAACTAAATAATATCTCTACATTGGAGGAGAGTTGGCAGTGGAGTATGAAATTCGCTACAAGCCAGCCTTTGCCGCTATTTTTCTGACACTCAATCCCGGTGACAGAATCACGGCAGAAGCAGGTGCGATGACCAGTATGGATGGTAGACTCACCGTGAAGACTGAGTTTTCGGGTGGCTTTATCCCAGGCTTACTCAAAAAGTTCTTTGGCGGAGAATCGTTATTTGTTAATACCTTTCGTAATCAAACGCAACAATCTTTAACTTTGGTTCTCACCCAATCCACCATTGGTGACATTGTTGGTGTGAACTTGCGCGGAAATTCTCTCTGCTTTCAACCCGGCGCTTATATTTGCCATACCCCTGGCGTCAAACTGGGGGTGCGATGGGCGGGTTTGAAGAGTTGGTTTTCTGGAGAAGGATTGTTCAAACTTCAAGTGAGGGGTCAAGGGAAGGTATTCTTTGGTGCCTATGGTGGATTGACGAAAAAGCGGGTTAATGGTGACTTTGTTGTCGATACGGGTCATTTAGTCGCCTATGAACCAACGATTCAGATGAATGTTGGTTTAGCGGGCGGTTTATTGGGTTCCATGACTTCTGGCGAAGGATTCATTAATCGACTGACGGGGACAGGAGAAATTTATCTCCAGTCTCGCAGTATTAGTGGTTTAGTCAGCTATTTACAGCCCAAATTGCGTTAATATAAAATCCTAAATTTTTTAACAATGAATATTGAACTGTTGCATCAACCCGATAGTGCGATCGCGCGTATTGTTCTGGAGGCTAATGAAGAGTTAGTGGCGCAAGCTGGCTGTATGATTGCCATGAATGGTTCTATTAACGCGAGTACCACATTACGCCAGGGAAAAGGTGGCGGGATCTTGGGTGGACTCAAACGCATGGTGACGGGGGAATCGCTATTTTTAAGTGTGTTCCGTTCACCAATTGCGGGGGGAGACGTCTTTCTCGCACCTAAACTCATGGGTGATCTTCTCGTCTATGAGATGAAGGGTCAAGAGTTAGTGGTTCAGGCGACATCCTATTTGGCTAGCGAGTCAGGCGTTGATCTTGATCTCGGCTTTCAAGGGTTTAAATCTCTGTTTTCGGGTGAATCCATTTTTTGGTTGAGTCTTAGCGGTTATGGGGTTGTCTTGTTAACCTCATTTGGTGGGATTTATAAAATACCCGTCAATGGGGAATATGTTGTTGATACAGGTCATATTGTCGCCTTTGAAAAAAGTCTGAATTTTGATATTACCAAAGCCGGATCGAGTTGGCTGAGTGCCTTTTTGGGCGGAGAAGGGCTGGTTTGTCGATTTAAAGGACAAGGAAACGTCTATTGCCAAACTCACAATCCTGGTGCTTTTGGTTCTCAGGTTGGTTCTCAACTCCCGCCGCAATGAGTGGGTTTAGGTTGAGTCTCGTCCCTTCACAGCAAGTGGACTTAAATGGTGGGAAAAATAAATAAAGGATAAATCATCATGAGTCAGCAAATTTCTTATAAAATAGAGCATTCACCGTCTTATGCGTCTTTGGTGCTTAACTTAAAAACCAATGAAACGGTTTTAGTTGAATCCGGTGCTATGGCGGCAATGGATACCTGTATTAAAATGAAGTCCAGGTCTAAGGGGGGCTTGATGAAAGGACTTGGGCGAATGGTAAGTGGTGAGTCCTTTTTTATCAGTGAGTTTACGGCTGAGGGCAAATCAGGACAATTATATGTTTCCCCTGGAGTACCGGGAGATATTTGTCATTATTATTTGCAGGGGAATGGCTTAATGATTCAATCCTCTGGATTTGTCGCCGCCAGTCCCACGGTAGAGATAGATACCAAGTTTCAAGGGTTTAAAGGCTTCTTTAGTGGCGAGTCCTTGTTTTTAATTCGGGCAACGGGAGTCGGGGATATTTGGTTTAGTTCCTATGGGGCAATTGTGGAAATTCCCGTAGCTGGGGATTATGTGGTAGATACCAGTTATATTGTGGCATTTGAAGATACGTTGAATTATAACGTAGAAATGCTGGGCGGGTTATCGTTTCGTGGATTAAGAACGGGGATTTTGGGGGGTGAAGGATTGGTTTGTCGGTTTAATGGAGAAGGGCGGTTATGGGTGCAGTCGAGAGAACTCTATAGTTTGATTAATTTCTTAAATCCCTTCCGCCCGACGAAGAGTAATAATTAGTATGTAGTGAGCGCTTTAGCGCTTCTAGGCACTAAAGTGCCGACTACGTACATACATAGGTACAAATTACTTCTTATCAATGGAATCGGGACGATAATGTAACCAGTCGTAAGGTGTGGTATCGTTATACCGATCGCGCTATTCGCTCAGAACGACATTATTTTGCTGCTTTAAACTATCTCCATTACAATCCAGTTAAACATGGCTGGAGCCAATCTCCTTATGATTGGCGTGAAAGTAGCGTTCATTGGTATTTGGCAAATTTCGGACGCCAGTGGTTGAGAGATGCGTGGATTGAATATCCTGTGCGTGATTACGGTAAAGATTGGGATGATTTTGAGGAAGATGGTCATTATTAGAGCGCTAAAGCGCTTACTACAGAACGGAGCGCTAAAGCGCTCACTACGAACGAATTTTCTATGCATAATGCTCCAACGAATCGCAATCCGCCGCCGAGTAATCGCCAACTCCTAATTTTATTGGGGTTATTTATCGGCTTTATTGTGGCTGTTTTCTGGCTGTTGAATCTGCTGGTCAATGGTTTAATTGGGATGATTCCGCCAAGTGTGGAGCAAAAATTGGGGGCAGTAATTGTGCCAGTTTATGAGAAACAAGCTAAACCGTCCCCAACGCAAGATACTCTGAACCAATTATTAGATCGTTTGGAACAGGAACTTCCCCCTGAACAACAAAAAGCGCGGGATTATCAGGTGCTGTATTTGCCAGAGTCTACGGTGAATGCGATCGCGTTACCGGGAGATGCTATTGTTATTTATCAGGGTTTACTGGAACAAGCAGAGTCTGAGAATGAATTGATGATGGTTTTAGCCCATGAGTTGGGTCATTTTGCTCACCGAGATCACCTGCGGGGTTTGGGACGAATATTGCTGGTACGGGTAGCCTTAGCCTATTTCCTCGGAGATGCAGGCGCCTTACAATCAGCGGCTTCGGGGGCGGTGGAAGCCATTGCGCGATCGCAGTATTCTCAGTCTCAGGAACGGGAAGCGGATGCGTTTGGTTTAATGTTATTAGATGACACTTATGGTCATGTCGCCGGGGCTACGGACTTTTTTGAGCGAATGAGTGAGAAACCCGGAGCCAATTTTGCCTTCCTGTCAACCCATCCCGCACCCAAAAAACGGGTGGAAGAGTTGGAACGTTTGATTGAAAAGCAAGGGTATGAAATCGGGACGCGATCGCCTTTACCAAAAACCTTGAAATGAACGATAAGTAGTGTCGTGGCACACCTAAAATGGTAGATGAGAATTGTAGGGGCGCAAGGCTTGCGCCCAGTTTATAAACGCCAAATCTATTCCACAATTTTAGCTGTGTCAGTCCAGTAGTCGAACAAAATTAAAGTTGATGGTTTAGATTATAAAGGAACAGGGAACAGATATTGTTCGCGTTTATACTCTTTAATTCAAATTTCGCTTCCACTTCGGATGAAAGTTCAAGTGTAATCCTGATCATATTTTACGGCGGGTGGGTAAGGTATACCTGATTTCATTTTAACGGATCAAATCAAATTAATTGAACCAAATGTTTCAGGATACTTAAGACACGATACAACTCATTCTCCCGTCGGCGCAGCACAAATTCATCCGATAAAGCGTACTGAGGGGGTTCTCCGTGAACTAATTTTGCAAACAGGAAATGACCCCCATTCGTTAACAGACCAAATACAGGTTTTTCCGGATTAGGTGTTCCTAGCATATAAGCCAAGAGTTGAGCCATTCCCGCTTCCAAACTAATTCCTGCCCGTTTCGTTTCAATTACCATTAACCAAAACTGCTCTTTTAAAACTAAAACATCAATGCGTCCTTCGATAATTAAGCCATCTTCATCGTTTAAAGCAATGGTGATTGATTTTTCCGGTTTGACGGTAAACGGCGATAGATAAAATCCAGCGATGAATAGCAAGGGATGAAGAACCGCCATTCTGATCGCATTTTCGGCGAATGGCGGTTTCTTGAGTAAATTCAGATATCCGGCTTTCAGTCTATCTAATGATTCTTTTTCCCATGCGCCAATCTCTGGTAAGTTATCTTGCCATTCCCGAAAAAATTGATCATCGACGATTTCTTGTAAACCAAAACTCGATTCTAATTCATCGATTTGGATAGTGGAAGCCTGAACAGTTTGAGTCATTAGTGCCGCTCTTGACTTGTCCTAGCGGTTGCCTAAGATATAAGTACAATAACTTAATTTGATGATTTTAGAGCAACGTATCGGGAAAAATTAGGCAAGATAAAAAGAGTAGCCGCTAACAGCAAAACTCTATGAAACCACTCACAGGTCCGCGCACACCCCGATATCTGAGAATTTTCCGGATTATCAAGCTGATTTTTCGCCCCTTGGACTACCTAGAGAATTATGCTCAACAGTATGGAGATATGATCAAAATTGGCGGGGATAACACTCCTCCCTTTGTCTATGTCAGCAATCCCCAGGCGATTAAAGAGATTTTTACGGCTGATCCAGAGTTATTTGAATCGGGTCGAGGAAATGGGGTGTTACGCTATTTAGTCGGGGATAACTCACTGCTAATGTTAGATGGTGAACCCCATCAGCGCCAACGCCGCCTGCTAATGCCTCCCTTTCATGGCGATCGCTTGCGAGAGTATAGTCAGCTTATTTGCGATATTACGGAAAGGGTAACAGCAGAATGGACAGTGGGTCAACCGTTGATTATCCGTACCTATACGCAAGAGATTACCCTGCGGGTGATTTTACAAGCTGTATTTGGCTTGAATCACGGAGAACGTTACACCCAACTGAGACAACTGCTGAGTACCCTCCTCGCATCCTTTGACTCTCCCCTAAGTTCCACTCTGCTGTTTTTCCCGTGGTTGCGACAGGATTGGGGTGCGTGGAGTCCCTGGGGGCGTTTTTTGCAGTTAAAGCAACAGATCAAACAGTTGATTTTTGATGAAATTCGCGAACGTCGGGAGCAAGGGGATGAGTCACGAACCGACATTTTAACCTTACTCCTATCGGCGCGAGATGAAGCAGGTGAGCCGATGACGGATGAGGAATTACATGATCAGTTAATGACACTCCTAATTGCGGGTCATGAAACCACGGCGTCTGCATTGGTTTGGGCATTGTATTGGATTCATTATCTGCCAGACGTGCGTCAAAAGCTGCTTGAGGAATTAGAAACCTTGGATGCAGAGGGCGATCCGATGGCAATATCTCGGCTTCCCTATCTGACAGCCGTTTGTCAAGAAACCCTGCGAATTTATCCCATTGCTCCGAGTACCTTTATTCGGATTCCCAAATCACCCATAGAAATCATGGGATATCAATTTGAAGCGGGTACAGCGTTGATGCCTTCTATTTATTTAGTTCATCATCGGCAGGATCTCTATCCAGAACCCAAGCAATTTAAACCCGAACGTTTTCTAGAACGGCAATATTCCCCTTACGAATATTTTCCCTTTGGTGGCGGGAACCGTCGCTGTATTGGTTCAGCGTTGGCATTGTTGGAAATGAAGCTGGTGTTGGCGACTGTTTTGTCACAGTTTGAACTGGCATTAACCGATAATCGTCCAGTGAAACCGATGCGTCGCGGTTTAACAATTGCGCCTCCTGGCAACCTACGAATGGTTCCTAAGCAGCGTCGGACTCAGAAAAAACCTGTGATGGTTTAATCTCATCTGTTGCCAATTCCTGGCTGAATTGTGCAAGGGTTTAATTAACCTACTGGTAATAATTGGGGGTTAGTCGAAGAATTGACTTCTGTTAACTTAGCTTGAGCCAATTCTAAATTGTAAGGGAACGGTGGTTTGATTGGCTGATAATCTCGTTCATGGGGTGTACCGTGACGTAAGACAGCATTCACCACCACACAAGTTTCGGAACTGAGATTAATCGCACCATGAAGAATCCCGGCTGGCACTTTAAGCACTGTTGGCTGGGCGTCAATTAAAGGAATATAATCATACTGACGATTTCTTAGCACCACCAAGACACAACTTCCCCGCACTACTAAAAGTTGATCGGTTTGAAATCGGTGAACAAATAGATCTTCCACGGTAGCAGGTGGAATCTGCACCAGCATGGTTTCGTGACTCGATTGGGGGGTGTAAAAATCGACTGTTCCGCCTTTGACCGATTCCAAGGGACGAACTTCGATGTTGTTGATTAAGCCCATGATCACTATCCCTCTTTATTTATCTCTATTGTTAATATAGAGGGTAACTATGTTAATTTTTGTGGCTAAATTGACAAAATGCGCTAATTCATGATAGTTGGGGTTTGGGTCTTACGCGATCGCACACCCTGGCTTTACCGTTGCACCAGCATCTGTAGGTGACGCTACAGCCCTCACCCCCAGCCCCTCTCCCAAGCCAGCCCTCACCCCCAGCCCCTCTCCCAAGCTTGGGAGAGGGGAGCAAGAGGGGAGCAAGAGGCGAGCAAGAGGGGAACAGTAAGACAGTTTGACCTATTTCCTGGGCTTGTTTACCGTTTTGAGCAACTCAGCAATGGATTTAAGCTGAGTTTGCGAGAAATACGCCATTGCCAGAATTACAGCAACCGCTACTCCGCCATACACCATCAGGGAACTGATATTCCCGGATTCAGAGGGTAGAGGCGGGTCAGGGGGAGTCGCTGTAACTAGGATGACCTGTTCTTTGTTATGATTAGACATAACAACTCCTTGGTCTTGTTAGACCATAAACTACATCAATCAAAGAGCGTCACTGGTTCCAGCCAGTCGCTCAAGTAAATTTGTAAGCAATCGAGAGCGTCTCTAGTTCCAGCTAGGGGCGCTCAACTGCTTATAGGGTAAGGATAGCACGCTCTCTTAAAAATATACAATAAAATTGACGTATTTTTATATTCAGTACGTCAAAGATGACATACAATTAAATCAGCCAGGTTGAATGATGGTGCGAGAACTGTAGGGGCGCAAAGCTTTGCGCCCGATTCAATCATCACATCTATCCCGTTAGGTCAGGGCGGGTTTAGTTACATCTGGGTGCAACCGAAAAGATAATAGTCAAACCCGCCCCTACATAATCTCCTACTTTCCCTCGGTCAGGGCGGGTTTAGTCACATCTGGGTGCAACCGAAAAGATAATAGTCAAACCCGCCCCTACATAATCTCCTACTTTCCCTCGGTCAGGGCGGGTTTAGTCACATCTGGGTGCAACCAAAAAGATAGTAGTGAAACCCGCCCCTACATAATCTCCCACTTATAACTTAAATCTCAATCGCCAACCTTATTTTGTCCGACTACTTCCTGATATGAAAGTATCTCGTTTTACTCCTAGTTTGATGCAGCCTGAAGATTTAGAAGCCATCTTTGTGCAGCGTCATCAGTTAGCCGAAGATATTGTGGAACGCATTAGCGATAGTGTGCTTACGCTGTCGCCCCATCACACCTTGCTGATTGGACCACGGGGTATTGGCAAAACGCATTTAGTTTCGCTGGTGTATCACCGGATTCGTAAGCGGGAAGCGTTGCAAAATCGCCTGTTAATCGCCTGGTTACGAGAGGACGAATGGGGCGTTACCTCGTTTCTGGATTTGCTGTTGCGGATATTTCGGGCGCTTCAGGAAAATGATGGAGATTTTGCCAAAATCCAGGTAAAGGGAGAACGAGAAGGGTTAATTAAGCGGGTTGAATCACTTTATGAATTGTCGCCGGATGAGGCGGAACAGGCTGGGACAGAATTATTAAAGGAAATCATCGGCGATAATCACTTACTCCTACTTATAGAAAACCTGGATGATATCTTTTCTGGGTTGAGTAAACAAGGGCAAAAACAACTCTATGCTTTTTTGCAAGAGAATCCCGGCTGTACGATTTTGGCAACGTCCCAGAGTTTATTCGATGAGGTAAAAAAAGAGAAATCTCCGTTTTATGACTTTTTCCACATTAATCACTTAGAAGATTTAACCGTTGAGGAAGCGATACAGTTATTAGCCAATATTGCCAGAGTTAGAGGCGATCGCGAATTAGAGTCGTTTATCCGACAGCCCAGGGGACGCGATCGCATCGAGGCGGTTCATCATCTGGCTGGGGGAAATCACCGGGTTTATGTGATTTTCTCAGAGTTCCTCACTCGCCAGTCTCTGGATGAATTAGTGGAACCCTTTATGCGGATGCTAGATGATTTGACGCCCTATTATCAAGCGCGGATGGCGTCTCTTTCGCCGCAGCAACGGAAGATTGTTGAGTTTTTGTGCGATCGCCGCCATGCGGTTCCAGTCAAAGAAATTGCCCAGCGCTGTTTTCTGACGCATCAAACCACCTCCAGTCAGCTTAAGGATTTGCGGGAGAAAGGGTATGTCACATCTGACGCGATCGGGCGGGAGTCTTTTTATGAGATGCGGGAAACCTTGATGCGCTTTTGTCTGGAGGTGAAGAAGCAACGGGGGGAACCGATACAGTTATTTGTGGATTTTTTACGGATTTGGTATACGAAGGAAGAGTTATTACAGCGATTAGGATTAACAGTTGCAGAATTTAGGAAGAATAGAGTTTTTGATGATTTAGGCAAAGATAATTATCTCCAGTATCAACAACGCTTAAAACCCCTCCCCTCTGATGCTGTTTTAGAACGAGAATATATTCTGTATGCACTTGAAGCGATGGACAATGAAGATGAAGATCCTCGCATCGCTGCGTGTTTGCAAGAGTATGAGAATTGTTTTGAGAAGGAAGATTATGTGACTGCTTTGGAACTAGCCGAGAAATTGGTAAAAATTCGCGGTCAAGCAGAGGATTGGTTGAAACGGGGATTGTGCTTGAGCAATCTTAAACGGTATGAGAAAGCGTTGGTATCTTGTGACAAAGCTATTGAGCTTGCTCCTCATTATGCACCAGCTTGGGGACTACGAGGCGCGGTATTGGCAACTATTGAACGCTATGAGGAAGCCTTAGTATCCTGTGACAAAGCCATTGAGCTTGAGCCTGATGATGCATCAGCTTGGGGACTACGAGGCTGGGTACTAGACAAACTCAAACGCGATGAGGAAGCCTTGGTATCCTGTGACAAAGCTATTGAGCTTGACCCTAATTATGCACCATCGTGGGAACTACGAGGCACACTGCTGGAAGATCTTAAACGCTATGAAGAAGCCTTGATATCCTGTGACAAAATAATTGAGCTTGAGCCTAATGATACACGAGCTTGGGGAATGCGAGGCGTGGTGCTGGCAGATCTTGAACGCTACGAGGAAGCTTTAGTATCCTGTGACAAAGCCATTGAACTGGGGTATCAAGACTCCTCTGTTTTCTTGAACCGTGCTATTGCCATTTTGGGATTAAATCGCTGGGATGAAGGGATTGCTGCACTAGAGAACGCATTCCAACGTTTTACCCTTGACAATGAAGCTGATGCAGATGATGCCAAGTTAATTATGCACATCTTGTTCAACAGCAGTAACAATGTGGAGATATGGCGATCGCGCATCAAAACCCTCATCGAACTTTACCACAAACACCAGGTTATTTCTACATTAGGACAGGGGCTTGTGAAAAGCGTTCCCACACTAATGTCAGAAATGGTTAGCGACAAAGCCGCACAAACCTGGCTGGAGGTGTGGCAAGAATTGGCGAGTGATTATCCTGAATTTCAAATCCCTCTCCGTCTTCTCAAGGCTGCGGTTGGCTATAAGCAAACAAAAGGCAATAAGCGTGTTTTGTTTAGCCTACCCATTGAAGAACGCAAGCTGCTAGAACCTTTGCTGGGTATAGCGGACACGTCGGCGGTTAAGTAATCAGTCATGCATTGAAATTGGGTATTAAGTAGGTGGGGACAATTAAAGTTAGCGGTGGAGATTAGGGAACAGGGAACAGGGAACAGGGAACAGTAAGGGTTTGAGGCTTTTTTATATAACTTAATCTAGTTAAGTCTATTTCCACCAACCTACTTAGTAGCGAGCAAGATGCTCGCCCTACAAAGACTGCGCCATTCTTGACATTAAGGTTTAAATGCAAAACAGCTTAGTTATCTCAGTCAGGTTGTAAGGCTTCAAGGGGATAATAACTGTTTAGGTGAACATGATTTCACCTCTGAGAGTGATGGTTCCCCTTCTCCCCCGGTGGGAGAAGGGGTTAGGGGATGAGGGGGAAACAACAAAAGCGTGCGGCTAATCCATCAAATTAGGTATGCCGAGCCACTACAATTTGACTTCGGCGGTTAACTAATTCTCTCTATCCTTTCTAGGTATAAATTCATATCGATTCCTGCGCTCAAAATATTCCTCTTACCAATCATTTTGGCGAATTGGGATGATCCAAATCACAGCACTAATGTGCTTCCTTCCTTGCACATCAAAAAGATAGAACTTACCCAATTTGAGGATGCAAACCCTATTGATAGGGGCAAGGTGGGCATTGCCCACCCTACAGTCTTGAACGAACAAATGTCTGGGTTTACTTCCAGTCTGATCAGGACGTTTTTAATATTTTTTAATTCATTGATGGATTTTATGAAATATCTTCACATTACTTTATGATTGTGGCAGACCGCTACCACTCTGTCATTGTCTCTCTAATTCTTGCTGGTAGCCAATTCCATCCATTGATAGCCCTGGGGCGGAATTCCTTTTTCCCACTTCTGTGCTTTAATCTTTACTCTAACTTTATTTGTTTAGTCAATTCTAAATGAAAACTTGTTAAAAACTTCATCATTTTATTCCTACAATTAATAGATAGAGCGTGTAATAAGGTAATGTATATCGATGAACAGAGGCAAAATAAAATTTCTATCTACTAATTGTCGCAAACTTCAAGTATTTTCGTCAACAATGACACCGATTGCATAATTAATCGTTTCTCGCAAATCATGCATCACTTCCCCTGGAAACCTTACGATCTATCTCACTTTTTGGCTTATCTTATGCTTTTTTCCAATTCCCGCTATCCCCCAGTCTCCCCCAAAAATGCCTTAATGGGTCAGCAAAACCCATTAAATCTGAATAAGAGTTTATCCGATATTTTTCCTCTCACCTGGATCAAACAAGGGATTCGCAACCTCAGCATATCTCAGAAAATTAGTTACGGCTACGCCTTGGCAATTGGCATATCCATTCTGGGAACAACCGGAGGATTAATTCTCGGTAATTATTACCAAGACCAAGCCCAACACCAAGAACGGGTTGCTGATCAGCAGCACCATCTCCTCAGTAACCTGGAAAATGCGACATTGGTTGTGCGATCGCATCCGCAAGAATTACTCACCGCCTCGGTAAATCCTAGCCAGATTGAAGCCCAAAAGCATCAGTATTTAGCCGATGTGGATCGGATGAAACGTCTACTCTCTGAGTTAGATATCTTCATCCAAGACTATCCCGATGGCGTGGATGTGAACACGGCTGAATTACATCATCTGCTTCAGGAGTATGAAGCGAATATAGACGCCTACAATCAAGTGATTGAATCACTCTGGCAGATCAGTGAATCGGAGAACCTGAAGCCAGAAGAGGTTACGGCGATACAACAAGAACTCTTAAAGGCACTGCATCACCCCTCTACCAGCCAAGTGATGGCTCAATTCAATCACCTATCCGATCATGTCGAGGATGCCAAAACTAACGCTGAAGCGCAACAGTCTCAGGTACATCAACAATTAGCACAAGCAGAAGCCTTACGCCTGCGAATCATCGTCAGTAGTTTGCTGCTATCGGTGGGTATCACGGTACTTTTAGCCACGATTACCAGCCGTGCGATCGCGCATCCGATTGAAACAGTAACTCACGTTGCTAGTGCGATCGTCAACGAGTCCAATCTGGAGATTCGCACTCCCGTCACCAGCAACGATGAAGTTGGTTCATTAGCCACATCTCTCAATCAGCTTGTCCAATGGGTAGACGACTCAACCCAAGACTTGGAACTAGCGCGTCAAACCTTAGAACAGCGCGTCGAGGAACGGACGCAAGAATTGACGCAAGCGCTGCAAGAACTCCAACACAGCCAAGCCCAACTGATTCAACGGGAAAAAATGTCCAGTTTAGGACAGATGGTGGCGGGGATTGCCCATGAAATTAATAATCCGATTAACTTTATCTACGGTAATCTGGATTATGCCAAGCGATCGATTAACGACTTACTGATCTTGCTAGAACTGTATCGGCAAGAATATCCTCAGCCTAACGGCGCGATTCAAGAACAAAGCGAAGTGATGGATTTAGATTTCCTCATCGCCGATATGCCGAAAATGCTGTCATCCTTAAAAAGTGGGGCTGAACGAATCCAGGAAGTTGTATTATCATTGCGAAACTTCTGTCGTCTGGATGAAGCGCAGTTAAAACGGGCAGATATCCATGAAGGATTAGAGAATACTCTCTTGCTTGTCGGTCATCGCCTCCAGCCCAACATTAACCTGGTTAAAAAGTACAGTCAATTACCGCGAATTGATTGTTATCCGGCACAACTCAATCAGGCGTTTATCAACATTATCAGCAATGCCATTGATGCCTTAGAAGAGGTTCAGGGTAAAGCTATCCCGACAATCGTCATTCGTAGTGAAACCATCGATAATCGTTGGATTCGCGTGTCAATTTGGAATAATGGTGCAGCGATTCCCGATGACGTTCAAGAGCGGATCTTCGATCCCTTTTTCACCACCAAATCTGTGGGCAAAGGAAGCGGGATGGGATTAGCCATTTGTTACCAGATTGTGAAAAAACACCAGGGTAAAATTGAAGTCACTTCCGAAGCTGAGAAAGGAACCGAATTTGCAATTACGCTACCGATTCAAACCGAAGCGGAGATGGCAATATCGGCTTAATCTAGCAAAAACAGAGAAGCTGAGGAAGGGAAGCAATGTAGAGACGTGCCATGGCACGTCTGGAAGCTGGGGGAGTCATGTTTCAGAGGTGATAACAGAAGCATCTGTCTGTAGGGGCGGGTTTAGGAACTAATATTGATTGTTATTCCTAGCTTGGCTGCAAAACCCGCCCCGACCTAACCGTTCAATTATCACAAATGACGTAACTTGCTTCTTTTCGGGAGCGAGTATGACATAAGACATAAGACATAAGACTACGTTAACCAATGAGAAAGGTCTCGTTGAATTAAATCTTGTAACTTGAGAATATCGTCTCGATAGAGTTCGATCAGTTGCTGGCGTTCCTCTGGCGACAGGGGAGCTGCTTTCTTATCTTGGGAGTTCATTTGGATCAGGCGAGAACGAATCGTTTGCCTCATTTCCAGGGGTAAAATTACTCGAAGTCCAGACCTGACTACCGTTCTCAAGGGATTTTCTTGGCGTAACATCTTATTCACTGCCGTATTTTTGGGGATTTGAGCAACTTGAGCTTTTTTAGAGACATCCGGCGAAAAGGTATCATCGACGCCAACAAACTGATACATGGTTTGCATAAAATAAACCGGGTCTTTCGCCAAGTCATCATACAAATAAACTCGGATTTGCTCTCGGTCAAATTCGTTATAAAAATGCTGCAAATGCTGATAATAAAATCCCTTGAGCAAAATAAACGATTTATCAGCCCGGTATTTTATTTGGTCAGACAAGCTGTTTCGCCTTCCTTTGTCAATGGCATCTCGGATATGCATTAAATAATCCGAATAGGCTCGGTCAACTGGATTTCGCAAGACGGCAATCAACTTGGCATTGGGGACATAACGCTTGATCCGCTCTGAGGATGACTGATAATGAAACAGATAATTAGGAGAGGCTTCCCCAATCGCAATTTCATCGGTTACCCCTTCAAAAAGTTGACAATATTTCTCAAAGGTGTCAATCTTGGCTTTCCGTTGAGTTTCAAGTTCTTCCCAGTTCTTTTCTAAAAAGTTTGTTTCTTTAACGGGACTCATGTAAATTTGTGGATGTTGTTTCAAATAGTTATAAATCGAGGTAGTCCCTGCTTTTTGAACACCGATAATCAGAAAAGTAGGAAGTTTCATCACAGTTCATCCTTGTTGATAAAATAAAATTGATAAACAGTTTGTAGTTAAACCCGCCGATAAAAGTGACTTAAGTCGGTTTACTGATGACTGGCTGCAAGTCGCTGACGTAGAATAAACTCCGCGATCGCTAAATCCATGGGTGTGGTTACCTTGAGATTCGTCTCTTCCCCTGCCACAATCTGTACAGGTAGCCCACAGCGCTCAAATAATGCAGCATCATCGGTAACGTCCCAATGTAATTTTCGTCCTTGGTCATGACATTGCTTCAGAAGCGACACCTCGAATCCTTGGGGCGTCTGGGCTGCCCATAATCGTCGCCTGTCGGGTGTATCTTGGATAATATCCGACTCATCGACGACTTTAATCGTATCCTTAACCGGGATCGCGGCAATCAAACCCGGACAATCTCTCAGGTGTTCCGCACAGCGATCAAATAATTGGGATGTGGCTAAACATCTAGCACCATCGTGAATCAGTACCCGTTCAGCCGTTGAGGGTAAAGCCTGCAAGCCGTTATACACGGATTCTTGGCGAGTTGTGCCCCCAGGAATCAGTTGTACCGCTTTCGTCAGGGCGAGATCCGCCAGAATTGCCTGAATATGGGTTTGATCCCCAGGCTGTCCAATAATGCCAATTTGGGTAATTTCCGCCGCCGCTTCCGCCGCCAGTAGCGTCCATGCTAATAAGGGTTTACCCAGTAAAGTGAGCAATAGCTTGTTGCGATCGCTCCCCATCCGTCGTCCCATTCCTGCTGCTGGAATTAATAAATGCACGAGCTTCCGCCTGATGATGCCAAATCTCTAGTCCCGATCCATCTAGTCTAATATGCTACTACTGGTTCATCCCAGTAAAGCAGTAGGTATAATATCATGCGTACAGTAATTCCATCAGCTAAATGGCAATGGGATCAGGGGTGTAGGAGTTCACCCTGTCACGGTGATCCGGACAAACTAATTTCCGGAAAATTTCGTGAAATTAGGAACGACCAGTCCATTAAAATTGAGCTGATATACAAGCTCTAAATTATATTCAGATGAGACTATTAGCCCTTGTTCCGGGAGGAATCAGCGATCAACTGCTGCTCTTTCCGACGTTCGATGACCTAAAAGCCAATTACCCCGACGCCGAAATCGATGTGATTGTGGAACCCCGCGCCAAGGGAGCCTATCGGGTTTCCGGTTCAGTCGATGAAGTATTACCCTTTGACTATAAAGACCGCAATGGTCTGGCAGATTTTGGTAACCTATTGGGGATTATCCGCGATCGCGAATATGATGCGGCAATTGCCCTAGAGCGTCGGTGGTCAGTGGGACTATTGCTCTGGATGAGTGGTATTCCCATCCGTGTGGGCTACGAAAATAATCAGGGTAAGTGGTTTTTCACCAACACTGTACCGCTGAAAACCGAGCAGTATGCGGCGTATATGTATCATGACCTGCTCACCGGGTTAGGGATGAATACCCCCTGTCCAGAACTTGCCATTCGTGTGCCAAAATCCGATCTGGATTGGGCAGAAGGGGAACAAGCCCGCCTGGGTATCCCGGAAAGCGGTTACATTATGATCGACGGCGGCTCTAATCACCTGGATCAATCTGAGGACATTGATAAGGTGTATCCCGCCCATAAATGGCAAAAAGTGATTGAAGACATCCACCAAAAACAGCCTGATCTGACTCTGGTTATGCTGCATGGTTCGGAGGATACGGAGTTAGTGGCGGCTCTCACCCAAGTCTGTCCTAATTTACAGATGACCTCACCCCCTGATAGTGGTAAGTTAGCCGCAATGATTGCGGGGGCGAACCTACTGTTATGTACAGATAGCGCGTCGATGCATCTAGCTGTTGCTGTGGGAACGTATACGATTGCCTTGTTTGGTCCGACTGAGGCTGACAAACTCCTACCCCCATCAGAACGCTATATTGGCATTCAATCACCCACTCGTTGGATTGCCGATATTCAGCCTGATGATGTATTAAAACAAGTTTGGCGGGGTTAGTGCAGCGCCCTTGGAAATACTTGAGCAGCTTCGTAAATACGATGAAGCTGGAGGAGCTGGGGAAGCTGAGGGAGCTGGGGGAGATAGTAGCTGTTCAGTTATTTCTGCCTTCTTGCACTAGGGAATGGCATTGAAATAAGCCGTTTTGAAGCGTCGAAACCCTTGATATACCGTAGGGTGGGCATTGCCCACCAGCATGGCAGTCAGTACCCTTCTACCTATTTAGGGCTTGCTGCACAAAGCCGAAACCGCAAAGCCCATCAATACTTTGAGCCCTATTTAGGGCGTCATTGCCGAAACAGCCTTATCCGCTACGGCGTGATCCCAATGGTGTGTTAAAGCCAACGCCAAGGTGAACCACTATCTGTATACAGCGTCTGTGGGTAAGCCCCTCTAAGTCTCAAGTTCTTTTTGGGGGGAACATTAGCTCAAACAACGTATCATCGAGTTCATACCCTAACATTTGAGCCATGGATTTGAGGCGCGATTGGTTGGGTAAATCAATTTGTTGTAACCAGTTATTCACCACAAAAACCTTTTGCATCATGAAAATTTCTAAGGCTTCTGGGTTATATTGAATCCCTTCCGTGCGATTAAACTGATGGGGGACAAGCATCGCCGTGTAGCGAGCGAGTTCCCCAGCTTTCCAATCCAGTAAAAACGGTAACCACGGATACTGAACATCCAAGCGGATAAACCATAGACGTATTTCCGGTATTTCTGACCATTCCCGTGGATCATTGGGTTCGCGAGGGTAGTTAAACTCAAAGCGTAACTGCTGCTCATAGTTTGCGATCGCGCCCTCGGTTAACCACTTATCAATCACAGTCTGGACGGGCGATAGGTCTAAATCATTGATGGAATGGGAATTGAGTTTAATTGTGATTGCCACTAATCTTGATCCGCTCCACAATACTTGGACATAGAGACGCACTGTTACATCGTCTGTACATTGCCTGGATTACTTCGGTCTTTCATCGAAGTCGAAGGGTCAACCAGTCCCCAGGCTTAACCTCGGATCAAGCTTACCTTAGTTTTCATTAACACAATCAATGCTACCCGACTTGATATCAGTCCACAGTAGACAGACTTAAACAATCTAAGGTAAAGTGGTAATGAGTTTGCCTTACAGTACCAGATGCCAAGTCATTCAAACTCAAATTTGGGCAAAGCTTGGCGAAAAAGATTATATCCGCAAAGATGATGCACTTTTAACCAGTGCAGTATGGGATCTCTATCAGGCTCGCCTTAAGGGTAGAGCTTGAGACTACTCCCGATCAAACTAACCACCCCATTCAATATATCGACCATGCAGAAAGAAGCGGCAGTTGTCAAACCAATTCGCTCATTGGAAGACGCCCTCAATCGATGTCAAGCATTAGGAATGCGCTTGTCGCGTCAGCGCCGCTTAATTTTGGAATTACTGTGGCAAGATCGAGAGCATCTCTGTGCACGCGACATTTATGATCGCCTGAATAAGCAAGGCAAAGAAATTGGTCATACCTCAGTCTACCAGAATCTAGAGGCGCTATCGTCTCAAGGCATTATTGAATGTATTGAACGATCCGATGGACGGCTTTACGGGAATATCAGCGATGCACACAGTCACGTTAATTGTGTGGATACGAATCAGATCATGGATGTTTATGTAGAATTACCAGAGGAACTAATCCAACACATTGAGCAACAAACTGGCGTTAAGATTACTGAGTATCGGATTGACTTCTATGGTTATCGCAACGGTAAACAGAGTCAGGTATGACGAATAACAAATGACAAATGACAAATGACTCTTCCCACCAACCTCTTTGCGATCGCGCTCTGATGCAGTAAGCTTATATCAAATCGTTTGGTATGGGACTTTTACCCGATGAATGTCGCTTATCTGAGAAACACGCGGCTTTTAGCAGGACTAATCTTAGCCAGTACCGTTGCCATCCAGCCAGTTGAGTCCCAACCGATTCCCTCACCCAGCGATGGTACAGGTACAATAGTCATTCCAGAAGAGAACCGCTTCGATATTACCGGGGGTTCTTTATCGGAGGATGGGGCAAATCTATTCCACAGCTTTGAGCAATTTGGACTCTCCTCCAATCAAATTGCTAATTTTCTCTCTAATCCAACAATTCATAATATTTTGGCGCGGGTTGTTGGTGGCGATCCCTCGATGATTAATGGTCTCATTCAAGTGACTGGGGGCAACTCGAATTTATATTTAATGAATCCAGCGGGCATCGTTTTCGGTCAAAATGCTCAGCTTAATGTCCCCGGTGATTTCATCGCCACAACCGCTACAGGAATTGGCTTTGATGGAGGCTGGTTTCAGGCATTTAGTAGCAATAATTACAGTAATTTAGTCGGAAATCCTAATCAATTTGCCTTTGATACAGTGCAACCCGGAGCGATAATTAATGCGGGGGATTTAGCCGTATCCGCCGGACAGAATCTGGGGTTAATTGGGGGATCTGTACTCAATACGGGGAATTTAACCGCACCTGGGGGTAATATTACCGTAACCGCCGTTCCGGGAACCAGTCGGGTACGGTTGAGTCAGCCCGGACAAATTCTGAGTTTGGAGATACAACCCATGGCGGATAGTCAGGGGAATATATTACCCATTGAACCTCAGATGTTACCGGAGTTGCTGACAAATAGCAGTAGGGAAGAGGTAGTCGGTGTTACAGTGAATAGCGATCGCACTCTCACCCTGGAAGAGACAGGAACGCAGATTCCCACGACGATAGGGACAACCATTATTGCTGGGGATCTGGATGTTTCGGGAGAGGTTGGCGGTGATGTGCAGGTATTAGGCGATCGCGTCGGCTTAATTGCTGCCACTATTAATGCTACAGGACTTCAGGGCGGCGGTAGTGTCAAGATTGGTGGAGAGTATCAGGGTGAGGGAACGTTACCCAATGCCTCCCATACTTATGTTAGCCACGATTCCGTGATTCAGGCTGATGCACAGGATGGGGGTGATGGGGGAGAGGTAATTGTTTGGGCAGATCAAACCACCCAATTTTATGGCACAATTAGCGCCCGTGGCGGAATAAATTCCGGTGATGGCGGTTTTGTTGAGGTGTCGGGGAAAGAGAATCTGGCGTTTGATGGAGTCGTTGATGTCGGGGCGACTGCGGGTGAAAATGGTCAGTTATTTTTAGATCCGAAAACAGTTGTTATTGGCACAGTAGGTACAAATGATAATGCTGTTAATGATAATCGAATTTTAACCGGAGACGGCGTTGGACTCACGTTCCAAATTTCCAATACAGCGATTGAAACCGCCCTGAATAATGGTGATGTCTCCATTGCCGCCACTAGAAATATTGACATTACCGAAGATATTAATTCCACCAATAGCAATAGTCTAACCTTTGAAGCTGCCTTTATTAATTTAGATGCCTCGATTAGCTTGAATGGGGGAGATATTATCTTTGAATCTCCGGTCATTCTTCGCAGCGATCAAACCCTGAGGACAGGTTCTACAGTTGGGGGAGATATTATCTTTAATAGTAGTTTGCATGGTTTGAGTGGGGGAACACCGCCAACCTTGACTCTAGATGCAGGTACAGGAAATGTGACATTTGAGGGTTTAGTCGGAGGACCTTTGCCTTATGATGTAGTGGCATTGTTGGATGATCCACTGGGATACTGGCGTTTAGGTGACAGTGGTGGAACCGCTGTGGATGCGTCGGGGAATGGTAATAATGGAACTTACAGTGGTGGTGTGAATTCAGGTCAACCGGGGGCATTAGTTGGGGATAATAATACGGCGGCTTTGTTTGATGGAACGACAGGTTTTGTATCGACTCCCATTGATATTAATCAATCTAATCCATCCCCCGATACCATTACGTTTTCAGCTTGGGTTAATCCAAGTAGCACAAGTGACGGTCGATATCAAGTCGTTAGTTCAGATAGTGGATATTTTGATTGGTCAATGCTGCGAGAAGGAAACCAATGGGCGGTTTTTACGGGTGAAGATATTAGATATCCCGGTTTTCAAGTAGATGTTAATCAATGGCAGCATATTGCGGTTGTGTTTCAGCCGGGAGTCGGGGTGTCATTTTATAAAAATGGACAATCTGTAACTATTCCTTTTATTGACTACGATACTAATGATGCAATGACTCCGGTGGGTTATTTTGGAGATAATGACATTGCGATTGGACATAATCCATCTCCTGATTTTCCAGAGTATTTTGATGGTCGTATTGATGAAGTGGCTGTTTACGATTCAGTCTTATCCCAGCAGCAGATTTTAGACCAGTATAATGCAGGTCGAGGAACAGGTAACAGTCCTCTGGGTAGTTTAATCGTTACCAATGCTGATACGATTACGGCGAATCAGGGAATTCAGGCGAATACAATTGATCTGACGGCTAATCAGATTAGTCTTCAGGATGTGACGACAAGTAGTGGAACTGCGGTTAATTTAACCGCTGATGAAATTAATTTGGCGGGAGGCGTGAATTCTGTTACCGGGATTGGAGATGTACAGCTTCAGCCTCGAACACCTAGCCAAGATATTATAGTCGCGGATAATTCAGATACAGCCGCATTAGATCTCTCCACGGCGGATTTGACAGCGCTACAAGATGGTTTTAACTCGATTACGATTGGACGATCTGATGGTACAGGTATAATTAAGCTTAATTCCTTCAACTTCAATGATCCGGTTACGATTGCAGGCGGGTCAACCTTAATTGGATCTGATGGTGATACAACCTATCAGATTACAGGTGCAGATGCAGGTGAGGTGAGTGGATTTAACGAATCCTTATCTTTCGCTTCAATAGAAAATCTGACTGGAGGGACGGCTAATGATATCTTTCGATTCAATAATCGTGGTTCTATTAGTGGTAGGATCGATGGGGGAACGGGTAATGATAGTCTGATTGGGGCAAACGCTGCTAATACCTGGACAATTACCGCCGCGAATTCGGGAACGATTAATGAAATTACTGATTTCTCTGCCATCGAAAATCTGACCGGGGGTACGGAGAATGATAAATTTCAACTGAGTAATAGTGCTTCTATTAGTGGCAGAATTGACGGGGGAACGGGTAATGATACGCTGGCGATTAAGGGTACAGACACAACCGATAATGTAGAAATTACAGCCACTCAGTTAACGCGGGAGTCACAAACGGTAAATTATGACTCCAGCCTGGAAAATCTGGACGTAGATACTGGTGCAGAAAACGATAAAATTACGGTTCGCGAATCGTTGACATTTGCGGGTAACGTTTCCCTGAGTACAGGTTTGGATGGTGGCGATATCACGACAGGCGATATTACCGCTAATGGGGGAATTACGCTGATGAGTCAACTGGGAATCATCACCACGGGTGACTTAAACGCTTCTGGGATAATGGGTGGAACCATTCGCATCGAAGCAGGCGATCGCATGATTACAGGTAAGATTGATACAAGTGGCACGATGGGGGATGGTGGTGATGTTTTTCTCGACCCAGACAATGGCATTTTAGTTGAGTCTATCAATGCCCAAGGGGGAACCAATGGTAGCGGCGGTAAGGTTGACATTACCACGCAACAATTTTTCCAAGCCACAGGCACATTTTCCGACCAAAATGGGATCTCAGCCAGCATTTCTACTGCTGGCGGTAATGGCGGCGGTGACATTATTATCCGACATGATGGTGGTGCGAGGAATACTACGTTTGATGTCGGAAATGCCCAAATTAATGGAACAGCCGGGGCGATTACGACAAGTTCAACAAATTCAATTTTGCCGCCGCAATCCTTCCCCGGTTCCTATACCCAAGGCACTATTCAAATTATTACCCAAAATCCACCAGCAGAACCCCCGCCACCAGCAGAACCCCCCTCTATTCCTGATGAAATTGTCAAAGATTTCCAAGACATCCAACCGTCTCCCCCATCATTGATTCCAGAAGAAGAGTCGGAGGATTTAGTTCTGCGAACCGTTGATCGCATTGATATTGCCCGTCTGTTGGATGAAAATAAGATTCCCCAAGCCGTATTATTTATCGATATTCTGTTTAGTGAAGAACTTGGTTCCTATATTGATCAACGAGTAAGTCGAGAGTTAAAATCCTTTGCCGATATCCAAGAACGTCTGAATCAGACAGGAGAAGCCACCGGAGAAAAACCAGCGGTTCTCTATACATTTGCCCGCGCCGAACAATTGGATTTAGTCTTAGTCACACCTTCAGGAATTCCGATTCACAAAAGTATTCCCGCCGCCCACCGTGAGGTACTGATGAAAACCGTGGCGGAGTTTAGGCGAGACGTGACTGATCCGATTAAACGGAATACCAATAGTTACCTTAATTCTGCCCAGCAACTGTACCAATGGTTAATTGCACCCTTAGAAGCGGAGTTACAAAAAGAGGGAATTAGCACAATTGTCTTTTCCATGGATGCAGGGTTACGGGCAATACCTGTCGCCGCGTTGCATGATGGACAACAGTTTCTGGTACAAAAATATAGTCTCGGACTTATCCCCAGTGTTAATTTAACCGATACTCGATATCAACCCCTTGATGATGCCCAAGTTTTAGCCATGGGCGCGTCTGAATTTACGGATCAATCGCCCTTACCTGCGGTCCCCCTCGAAGTCTCTACAATTGCCAATCAAATTTGGCAAGGGAAATCCTTTGTCAATACTGAATTTACGTTGAATAATCTCAAATCCCAACGCCAAAATCAACCGTTTCAGATTATTCATCTGGCGACTCATGGCGAATTTAAGCCAGGAAAACCCGAAAATTCCTATATTCAGCTATTTGATACGAAATTGCAATTAGATCAACTGCGTCAATTAGGTTGGAATAATCCCCCAGTTGAGTTATTAGTTCTCAGCGCTTGTCGCACTGCTGTGGGCGATGAAAATGCCGAATTAGGCTTTGCTGGGTTAGCAGTGCAAGCGGGGGTAAAATCAGCGTTGGGAAGTTTGTGGTATGTCAGTGATGAAGCTACGTTAGGGTTAATGACTGAGTTTTATAGTCAGTTACACAATACCTCGATTAAAGCAGACGCCCTACGACAAGCCCAAATCACGATGTTGCAAGGAAAGGTTCAGCTACAAGATGGACAATTGCAAGTGAATGGGGAAAACCTAGCTTTACCGCCAGAGTTATCCAGGTTAGGGGATAAAGAACTTTCTCATCCCTATTATTGGTCAGCATTTACCATGATAGGGAGTCCCTGGTAGCAACAGAAGGCGCGATCGCCCAGAAATGATCAGCTCTGATTAGGATTATGTAGGGGCGGGTTTAGGAACATCATTAGGGGCTGCTGAATAAGTGCTGTGGTGAGGGGGAGCGGGGGAAGCCGAGGGAGCTGGGGGAGCTGGGGGAGCTGGGGGAGCAAGGGTACATTTTTCCTGAGCAAGGTGATGCCATTCTTATGAAGAATACTACCCGATTTCCTTGAATCCAACCCTCTGTCAATAAAGCTCAAAGTATTGATGGGCTTTGCGGTTTTGGCTTTGTGCAGCAGACCCTAATTAGGATGTTACCCATACCATTTCAACAAAACCCGCCCTTTTTCAATTATCGGGGATTCCGTCGGGGTGGGTTTAGTCGCATCCCTTGCTCTCTCATCCCTCATTCTTTGCCAAAAACTCGCGCATATACTGATTCACTAACTGCGGCTGTTCCTGCTGTACCCAGTGACTACAATTTGGGATGTAGCGGATTTGCAAATCTGGCACATAATCCTTTGTATTATAGGTCAATTCCTTACCTAAAGCCGTATCATTTTCTCCCCAAATCAGTAGAGTTGGAATGGGTAGAACATCCCACCGATGCTGCTTAAATATCCCCTGGAAGACATTGCGGTAGTAGTTAAGCATGGCAGTCATAGCCCCCCGTTTTGCCGCCGCATCTTTGTAGGCGTTTAAGTCTGCTTCTGAAAAGGCACGTTTGTCAATTGCCATATCGATAAAACTCGACGCAATCAGTCGATAGTCATCCCACTGAAACAGTAACTCTGGGAGTAGGGGGATTTGAAAGAAAAAGATATACCAACTTCGCAGGAGTTGTTGCGGATTACTGCGTAACGCTTCGGTAAATTTGGCGGGATGAGGAATATTCATAACAATTAACTGATCAACCAGTTGGGGATAAGTATCGGCAACATACCAGGCAATCATTCCTCCCCAATCATGCCCAACTAAGATACAGCTTTCATCGCCTAATCCTTGAATAACCCCCTTAATATCATTAACTAACTCGCTGATCTGATAAGCTGATACATCTTTGGGCTTATCGCTGTCATTGTAACCCCGCAGATCAAGGGCAACAACTTTATAATCTCTGGCAAATTCAGGGATTTGATGCCGCCAGGAGTACCAGAATTCGGGGAAACCATGCAACATCAGCATCAGTTTACCTTCTCCCTGAGTGACGTAGTGGAGTTTGACACCGTTGGTGATAATATAATCCGCTTGCCAGGAGTCAGTAATTAGAGACATGGGGTTTACCTGATTATAGTTCTCGACAGTTTGTAGTTGCGCTTTAGCGCTATAAACACGCGCATCGCCATTTAAAAGTATAATAAAAACAAAAGCTTAAAGACTATCCCGATAAATTTAATCACTATAAATCATTAAAGTCAAAAATCATGGGATTACTGGATCACTTTCACCCACCGTTAAGTAATCGTCGTCACTGGCACGCTTTCCATAATGCTTGGGCAACCTATATCGCGTCCGATTTAAACCGTCAATTGCCAGAAGGATACTTCGCTGAACCCAATGTGCAATTTGGGATTGAAATTGATGTGGCAGCATTTGAAGAGATATCATTACTAACCAGTCGAGTATCTGAGAATATCGTTCAACTCCCAACCTCCTCTCGACAGGAATGGATACCTTCGCCACCCACGCAAACTGTTCCATTTTCTCCGACTACCGAGGCGGTGGAGGTGAGTATTTTCAATAGCGAAGCGGGTCCAACATTAATGGCAGCTATCGAGTTGGTGAGTCCCGGCAATAAAGATAGACCCGCGAATCGTAATACTTTTATCGCCAAGTGTCAAACCTACTTACAGCAAGGAATAGGATTAGTCATTGTGGATGTGGTGACGGGACGAAATGCGAATTTACATGAGGAATTATTACATCAGTTGGCAGTTAGAATGATGCCTCTAAATACCCAACTGTACGCCGCCGCCTATCGAGTTGTGGAACGTCAGGGACAGCCGAATTTAGACATTTGGCAAGAAGCCTTGGCGGTGGCAAGTCCCTTGCCTATAATGCCGTTGTGGTTGCGCGGTGAACTTTGCTTACCTGTGGATTTGAATGCCACCTACCTGCGGACTTGTCGGGAACAGCGAATTGAGGTTGATACAGCTAAAATTGTGAAATAGATTGTAGGCAACAGAATATAGGGCTAAGGTTCCCTTACTACAAGCCAACGCGATCACGGAATTTCAATTAACGTCCTCTGAACAGAATAATTTAGTCCGCGCAGGCAGATGCAAGTTTGTGTAGCAGCGATTTTAATCGCCGTGGTTTTAAACCTTAGTCAGGGCGGGTTTAGTTATATTGGGGTGGAGTGAGAAAGGATAATAGTCAAACCCGCCCCTACAGGAAAATGAAAAATGAAAATGCATTCATTGGTTTTACCAAGGATTACCAATTAGAGTAAAACCCGCCCAATAATAAGGATGAGATAAATTACTTTCTGAGTTATTCACTAAGCTTTTAGCAACGTTTATATTCCGACTTGTCCCAACTAACTGACTCGATTCAATTCGCACTTGAGAACGTAACAAGGCAAGTTGGGCTTGTCGCAATGCTTCGGCTTTAATTGATACATTTTCGCTGTTGAGTTGCTGATAAAATTCAGTCATTACTGCTAACGTCCCTAAATCATCAACTTTCCAGAGGCTGGCTAAAGCTGATTTTACTCCCGCTTGTACAGCTAATCCAGCAAACCCCATTTCGGCTTGTTCATTCCCCACAGCGGTTTCACAAGCACTCAGAGTTAAGAGTTCTACCGTTGGCGGGGCGTACCATTGCACTTGTCGCAATTCGTTTAATCCGACTCGTTGTTGCCACAGTTGAATGTAGGGATTATAGTTGCGATCGCGGGGAAATGAGGCGTGGGTAGACAGATGTACGATATCAAAGGGGGCGTCTCGGCGCTGAGTCTTTAAATTCTCTAAAGTAAATTGGTCATTTAGCAATAATTTGCCTTGCCCAAATTCAGCTAAAATTGTGGATAATTCAATCGGAACAGCAGGTAATGGAGAAAGGGTTGAATCAGGGAACTCGGCAGCACCCATGGCTAAGATAGTAGCGTTTTTTAAACTCTGGTAACGGGTATCGGTTAAACTGACACTGGGGATTAAACCGACGCTATAGGTTTCGATCAGAAATTGCTGTCCGTCATGTAATGCTGCTAGGGGAAGCGTGCGTAATCCCGCGTCCATTGAGAAAATTAGTGTATCAATATTGAGGGCATCTAGTTCCGTTGCTAAGGGTTTGATTAGCCACTGATAGAGTTGTTGGGAACTGGATAAATACCTATCATTCGTATAATCATTGAGCGTGTGATAAAATTTATTCACTTCCCGTCGTAGAGTTTGATGATTGGCTTGGGGAACCTGTTTAGAAATAGGAGAACCTTCGGGTGGAACGAGGACGAGTTGTAATCCATCGGGATGAGATAGGGCGTAAATTACTACGGCGCGTTTTCCAGTTTGGCTTTCCATGGTTTTTAGCCTGTTTTGCAGGGAAGCGGTAGTGACTTGTTTCTGGGTAATATCTTCGCCTAAATAGTCTTCAAATTGCGCTTCTAAGGATTGGTCAATTAACGTGACAATATCATCGCTGGGATTAATTGCGAGTTGGCGGGGAGAGTCTTGAACGTAGGGGACATTGAGTGATAGGATTTGTTGATTGGGAATCTTCCAGGTAAAGGTGTAGTTTCCGGTTTCAGCATCTTGATGGATTTGAGGATTGACATCGAGAGTATCGCCGACAAGAAAGGCGAGAGATTCTAGGGGATTGGTTGGCGATGGAGTTTCTGGAGTTAATTCAGAATTCAAACTAGAGGGGGATGGAGAAGCAGGTGTTAATTGAGGAGTAGGATTATGTTCGGCTGGAAGGGGATTGGGATCAGGTGGCGGGGGTGAAGCCGGAGAGACTGATATAATTTGAATGCGATCGCGGTCTTGTTTGTGAGTATGTAGATAGGTTTGTCTGGGTAGAATCTGGCTTTCGGGAGTATCGTTTCCTCGCGATATCGCGCCTTGAGTACCATTGATATCAGCATTCCCGACAGTAAATGGGGTAATCCCCTCCCCACCATGACGAATAAAAATTGTTCCACCGTCGGTAATTCCAGCCGTAGAAATACTTGTCTGAGTTCCATTTTGATCCCGGAATGTATCCGTAGCTTGGAAAAATTGGCCCGTGGTAATGTCAACTGCGCCGCCATTACCGTTCCCTAAACTTTGACTATCAATTTGACTCACGGTAATATTACCCGGTGCTTTAAGGGTAATATTACCACCATCATTGAATGCCGAGGTATTTAGACGCTGGGTGGTAATACTTCGTTGATGACTGGTGAGGCTAATCCCGCTAGGTGAAGTAATATCTTGGGTTTCAATCCTATTTAAGGTGGTGATATCGATACCCGATGGATTGGTTGTGGTGATCTCACCTTGAACCTGTAGGTTATTTAAGGGGGTTAAATGACCCACGCGATCGTTAAATTGCACAAGTCCTTGCTCTGAATTTAGGATTAAATTATAGCCACCGTTGACAATATCATCAAAGATAATATCACCCTGGTCTGATGTCGTCAACGCGACATTATCCACTAACGTGACAGGCGCATTCAAGGTAATATTATTTTGGTTGGTTTGAATATCTCCGCCAATTTTAATATTACTATCTGCATTTAGGTCAATTTTGCCTCCCCTTTCCACAAACGATAAAGCATTCATTTCGCCAACAGTAATTCTATTCGCCGCATCAAGGGTGATGTTACCACCTAAACCCTCTCCAGATGCCGTAATCAATGCCCCACTGCTAGTATTAATATTTGCCTCGGTACTGGTGATCCGAATATCGCCACTATCACCATTAAAGCCACTTAAAAATACAGTAATTGTTCCCGTATCAATATTACCGGGAGCAAGCAGAGTGATATCACCGCCTTTGATCCCACCGGGAGCGCTAATTATGCCGCCAGTTGTATCAATCCTTCCCCCACTGGTGAGGGTAATATTTCCAGCATTAACGGAACCCTGGGAATTGATTGCTTTTTCTCCAGTAATAATATCCCCATTTGGGGCATTAAGTATAACTGCACCGCCTGAGCCTGATGATGAAGATGTGTCGAGAGCATGGGTAGGTAACTGGTTTATAATCTCTACTAAAGCAGCAAGTTGCGGATCATCATCATTAATCGGCAATAAATCCCTAAAACTGGAGAGTTCCGACAAATCATCAGATAAATCAGAGTGGAGGATATTGATAGAACCGTTAGTAACCGTTAAATTAATTGTTCCACTGCCAACTTCACCTGAAGACAGTATGTCACCTGTCATCATATTATTCCTCGCCGTAAGCGTAATATCATTACCTCTGCCACTTGGAGAAAATGAACCAATATTACCGGCATTGATGCTGCCATTTGGGGCATTAATAGTAACTTTACCACTCGTTCCACTGAAAACAGCGGCACCAAGGCTACCGATAGAAATATTACTTTGATCACTGGTAAGCGTGACATTACCCGTATTACCCAATCCGGCAAAAGAGCCAATATTTCCTAAAATTTCAATATCGCCTGTCGCTTGGACTGTAATATCACCCCCATTTCCCACAGGGGTCAACGACAAGATAGCATTATTCTGTTCTGTGGCTGTTAGTTTAAGATCACCCCCGTTAGCGGTTAGGTTAATATTTCCGGCATGACCAATACCTTCAGCGCTACTATTTATATAACCGACGAGTTCAATATTGCCACGATTAGCTGTGAGGTTAATATCGCCACCATTTCCCAAATTTGCAGTCGATTGGGATTCAATTTTACCTGTACGGATGTCGCCATGATTAGCCAGGAGGGTAATCGTGCCACTATCTCCTATAATTGCCCTTCCCCATGCTCGAAAATCACCCGTGCTAATATTACCGCCATCGGTCACAATAGTGATATCGCCACCATGAGTAACCAGAGAATTGCTGAAGTTAAGCGTATTAATATTGCCTACATTAACGTTAACGCCGGTAATGGTAATCGCCCCTCCTCCTGTGGCGATAGTATCTCCCGGATTCATCCCGAAATCACCGACACCATTACCATCGGCATCAGCCCTAAATGTGATTGTTTGACCATAACCTGTATTCAAACCTAAGTTGTCACTGGCGAGATCATCAATGGTAATATTATTCGTTGCTTCTAAGGTAACATTGCCAGATAAGCTTTCCAGTTTTCCTTTAGAAATGGTGAAATCATCAAGGATTCCGTCTGGAAAGAGAATTGTGTTATCATTCAATTCACCATCATCAGGCGCAGGATTGGGCTGATCCACTATCGTGATATTGACCGGATCAAGCAGTAGATTTCCGGCTTGACCCTTGTCTGCCATAACATCGACATTCCCGCGAAAAATTAGATTATTTTTGCCGGAAACTTCAACAAATCCCCCATTCCCTGAATCATTACCGCCGCCAGCGAGAATCGTGCCGTTAAATGTGGTAGTATTATCTCCCCAAACAATTACTTTACCGCCATCACCATTCAGGATACTATCGACATTAATCATCGAATTAGAACTGACAAACGTTTGTTTAGCATTGGGAATAGAACCTTGACCTTGATAATCCCCACCAATCCGGACAATACCCCCGTTATGATTACCTGATGCGTTCATCGTGGCATTGATCAGTCCCACGTTTTCACCGATAATATTAATCGACTGATTCGCGGAAATTAGGGAAGTGTTAGCAACGTTAAGAGTGCCAGAAATAATTGTGGTTCCGGGTTGATTGGGTAAGGTTATCCCCGAATTGGATAACTGAACCGTTTTATCTTCAGTAACGGTTAATTTAGTATCTAATTCAGGTGCTGTTCCTGTGAGGAGTTCGGCTAAATCTAAGGGAGTGACGGGGAGAATATTTCCCTGTGTATCTCGGGGCGGTTCTAGTTCTAAACTGAGGAGGTTTCCCGATCGCCTAATCTGGACTAAATTAGAGTCAGGTATAGCAGCAACGGTAATGGTTCCCCCTGGTGCGCTTAATTGACCCGTGTTAATCACTTGTCCTGCTAATAAGGTTAAGTTATGCTGCGAAGTGACGGCTAAGTTGCCCGCGTTGATAATACTGCCAGAATTGGAGGAATCAAAGGCAAATTGATTGGGTGTGCCGATGAGATTGGAGTAGGTATTGTCGCCAAAGGCATTAAACCAATGGTTCTGGCTAAATCCGATTCCTGTAGCGGTTGTGGCGGTAAAATCAGCGGGGACGTTTAATTGGGCGTTACTGCCAAAGATAATTCCGGAGGGGTTGATTAAAATTAAGTTGGCGTTACTCCCGGTAACTTGGATTAAGCCGTTAATAATAGAGGGATTATTGCCAGTAACTCGACTGAGAATATTCTGAATGTTGGGCGAGGAGAGGAAGTTGGCAATTTGCTCAGAGTCTAATCCAAATTGCTGAAAACTGTGGAAGAGATTGGTGTTGTCTGGGGACAAAGTGCCACCTGTGATGTCGAAGCGATCGCCTGTGGGGTTGACGACGGTTCCGGTGTTGTCGTTGGCAGGGATTATGGGTTGGGCGTGGCTAGGGGGAGAGTGGTTTAGGGTTAAGAGGGCGAGGAGAATTGTTGGGGGGAGAAAATGGGGTTTCATGATGAATTTTTTTTGATTGAGTAGCTATTAATTAATGTTGATTTAACGCAGAGGTACGCAGAGGTAAGCGCAGAGGGCGCAGAGGGGTTGGAGGGTGGGTTTAGTTCAGGGATTGGTTGTTGGGAAAGGGTATCGGTAAAATCCACCCCTATCGGTTTAATTGGTGTTCAAGTTCCTGAATCTGTTCAGAATAGCCTAGGGTTTGATAGCCTTGGAGGGCGAGGCTAAACCAGTGTTTGGCTTGGTTGGGATTACCAAGTGCGGTTTCGATGCGCCCTAGGTGATATTGGGCGTGGGTTTTTTCTTCGATGTCGTTGGTGTGGGAAAGTTCGATGGCTTTGGTGTAGTAGGGTTTGGCTTGGGCAGGGAGGATGAGGTGATAGAAGTAGCGATCGCCTATTTTACGGTAGATGGCTGCACTTTCTACTCCGTCGGCGATGAGGGAGTCTAGGGTGGCGATCGCTTTGGTATGAAGACTATGTTTACTGTATAGTGTGGCTAAGGCTAGAGCTTTAGCCGTTTGATTCCAGGGTTGCTGGGTGATTCGGTTGGCTTGAGTCTGAATCTGTTGGGCTTGTTGTTCGTCAAGTCGGCTGAAATTAAGTCCGCCGGGTAGTGGCGGTTCATCCAGTGAAGATTCCCCGGTATCGGCTTCAATAATTAGCATATAATCACCACCCGGTTGCAGTGGGGGTTCTCCAGGATAGGTGATTTGCGTATCCCTGACTTGGGTTGTCCATTCGATTCCATCTCCTTCTAGGGTTACGGTATAGTGGTGGGCTTCGGGTATCCCATTCCAGCGTAGGAGAGGTTTATCGGTAAGAATCGCCGTGCGACGGGGAGTGATAATGTAGGGAATCCTATTGTTCCAAGCGATATCGCCACGATGGGGACATTTATAAGTACCCGGACTACATTCGGTTTGTTCAGTAGCGGCGGGACAAGGATTGAGGCGATTGTTTCCAGGGGATAGGGTTTGGCTGGATAAGTCTGCACATTGCAAGATTACTTCGGATGCGTTGGCGATGAATAATTGATCCTCTGGATAAATGTCTGTACCAATTTGCGGTTCAATTCTACGTCCACTACGCTGAATTTGTACATCACCTGTTATCTGAAGAATTTGTCCATTTCTACGGGGTTGGGATGGCAGGTTTAACGCAGAGTGTAGGGGAGATCTGGGAACCGATTCAATATTCCCTTGATCCCTTACCCGTTTTTCCCTGTTCGTCGTCGGCACTTTAGTGCCAGAATTACCAACGCCCTGACGATAAAAGCTAATATTAGCGACAGTCTGCCCCCCCAAAATCCAACGAGATAAAAATTGTTGATACTCCAAACCTTGTCGGCGTTCCACCTGTTTTCTGACTCCCTCATTCCCGACACCCAAGGCATTCCCATCAAGGAGAAGGAAAATCAAACTTATAAACGTCACAAGTTTCCAGTACATGATACATCTACTCCTTTAACCTGGTGTCAATATTGCGATGGCTCAGATCACCCCAAGTACAATTTATACTACTTTCTGTCTGTCTAGTTCAAGCCAAGCAACGAATCGTAATATGCTGTAACACGCTCTAGTAAGCCTTTCAACATAGAGAGCTATTTACTCTAAAACGATTGTACTTCTCGACTGGTTAAAATGATCTGTGAATTATGCTGCTGATAGGCTAAAGCATTCAGGAACTTATTCCAATCTGGGGAAATAGCCTGTCTAGCTTGAGTATGGTTTGCGGGATATAAAATGGTTTCCAGGTTATCTAAGACTAGCAAACAATGCTGCTTGGCTAATCCTTCTAGGATTTTCTTGATCTGTTCATCGCTATGGGACAATTGTTCCACAGTTTCAACACCTAATCCATCCCGTAAGATAAACTCGGCGATATGATTAAACCTTGTTTCTGATTGGACTTTAAAATACATCACCAACTTCTAGACATCAGTGATACTATTCCTCCCCCGCTTTCATTAATAAATCTTTTCTGGCTAAACCCATACATTTATCTTGTTCGGGAACGTTATACTCAGAGTATTTCAGTGTATTTTGCCAAGCCACTTTTGCCTCTTGTTTGTTTCCTTTAGTTTCTAGAACTTGAGCTAATAAACAATAAGCATGAGGGCTATCCGGTGCAAGGGCGATCGCATTCCGTAAATCGGCTTCAGCTTCCTCTAATCGTTGTTGTTCCCATCGTACCCAACCCAGATTCTTTAAACAAGCAGCTTTCACCCCATCATAATCGCTATGTTCTAAACACGCCCAGGTTTCTTTTAGTGCAGCTTCCAGATCTCCCTGCTGCAAATGCAAGCGAGCCAACTCCGGGTAAGCATCAGGAAGTCCCCGCAATACCGCTTGTTGAAACCGTTGTTCAGCACAAGCTGTATCATCAAGACTCTCATCACATAACCAGGCTAAATTGTAATAGGGTTGAGGATAAGTTGGATTGAGCCAAGTGGCAAGATGATAGTAGAGTTGCGCCCGTAATAATTGATTTTGATTTTGATTTTTGATTCCTCGTTGGTTTGCCAAAATTGCTAAATTTGAACTGGAGAATAGGTAACTGGTAATCACTCCCACTAAAACAATCGCCACCCATTTTAATACAGGAATTGAACTCGAATCGGGTGGTTTTGTAGACCAACTAAAGGGAATTACAGCCGGATGTTGACAAATGACAGGTAGCCAACTTGCCCCCGGTAATTCATGTTCTAATCCCCGCAGTTGTTCTCTAGCTTGGCGTACCGATAAATGAAACGGTTCTCCGGCGGCAAAGTTTTTTAAGAAGTATTTCAAAAAGGCTTGTGCCACTGGATCAGCTACGGGTTCACGCATGACAATCATCGGCGGAAGCGGAATCTGATCCGCCGCCAAGTCTCGGACTAATCCCAACCCATCACAGGAATTAAAAATGGCTAATTTTAATCCGTTGTCAACGGCTTTTCTCATCGCTTCCTTGACTTCACCCATTCTCAGGCTATTATTCTGTTCATTTTGATTAATGTATAATCGTCCATGGGTGATATTATCCTCACTTTGGGAATGTCCAGCAAAGAAAATAATATCCCAGCCAGCTTGCCAAAGTTGGTCAGTCAATTCTTGCCGTTCCGGTTCAACTAACCAGGTAATTTTAGCTCCTGACAATCGTTTCAGTAATTCCCGATCTTTCTCCAAATTAATCCCGGCGCTGTTGCCTAAAATCGCTAATATTTTGACATTAGCCTTGCGGCGGTGGGGA
Source organism: Coleofasciculus sp. C1-SOL-03 (assembly GCF_040220555.1). Taxonomy (NCBI): domain Bacteria; kingdom Bacillati; phylum Cyanobacteriota; class Cyanophyceae; order Coleofasciculales; family Coleofasciculaceae; genus Coleofasciculus; species Coleofasciculus sp. C1-SOL-03. Next base: position 8,259 of record NZ_JAVJUO010000065.1, on the reverse strand, counting down.
ATAACTGAACTGGCAGGTGGGGGATAATCTGGTGTACTGAACGCTAATTCTCCTAAGCGATACTCGGCAAAAAAGTCCCAAAGATGCCACGGTAATTTCCAGACTTCTGGATCATCGCTTTCAATAATGACCCGCACGGGTTCAGCGGGGTTTAATTGAGTTCTCAGTTCTGATTCAATTTTGCGAAATCCTTCACTCTTTAACCAGGTATTGATTTGGATTTTTAACTGCTGAGAAATATGATTAAAATCTCCCTCAGAACAATGGGTGATCCCTGATTCAACAATATCTATCCCACCCCGATAACCATGACTTTGATACAGTGCTGTATAGAGGAGCCGCCAATCTCTGAGGAGTTGAGGAATATCGGGGGCTGTTGGCAAACTCCCCGTGAATTGCATATACAGATTCCCCACCTCTCCCAACTGTGCTGTCACAGAAGTAAATCCAGAGCTGAAGTTGCCTGAGCCGAGATTTAAAACAACGATTTTACTCATAGCGACTCCTTTGATGAATGGGTTCGGGAACAGGTAGGGAGCGTCATTTGTCCTTTGTAAGGGTTTGAGGTTCTTTGACAAAACTTAATCTCGTTAAGTTTCTTTCCCTAAACCTACTTACTCTACCGATTCATTAATTATTTTACTCAAATTATACTATAACTTTTACGAATATCATTAAAGTTGTAAACTGTAGTGGACTCACATAGCTAAAATTGTGGGATAGATTGGGTACGTAGTGAGGGCTTCAGCCCTCTCCGGCTAGGCGGAACGAGAACTAAAGTTCTCACTACAAACCCTTACAAATGACAAAAGACCAATGACAAATAACCAATTAGAGTATAAAGGATTCGGTAACACTGATACCATTTAGCACAACCTGCAAACCAAAATTGGTTCCTGGTTCAACTCGAAATTGTCGGAGTTGAACCCATAAATCTAACCCTCGCGATTGTACCGCTTGCAACCTATCCCCAGACTCTGAAAGTAAAGCCAATGTCAGATTTCCAGGTAAATAGCGATCGCCTCCCGTAGGATGGACTTGAACGAACACACTCACCTTGCGATCGCTCTCTTGAGTCAGTGCCATAACTAAAGCAAGACGTTGAGATCCCAACTCCATACCCAAATCGATTAATTTAGCTCGCATAATATCGACATCTGGAAACAGTTGAACTTCAGTTCCAAATCGACGCAATGCAGGTACAGTTTGCCCTGGCATCGACGGCTCACGATCAGACTCCCATAAGTCTTCAAGTTGTTGCCAACCCGCCGCAAACTGATTCGCAAACCACTGATTAATATTGACAATTGGGTTGGTTAATTGCTCCAGATCCTCTAATAACGCATCCAAGGGTTGCAACTGGGGCAAGAATACCTGACCTGTGCCAGCCGTTTGAGTGAATCCTAATAGTTTGGATTCTTTTCGCTTCGGATCAATCGCCACAAAAACATAGCCGATGCGTTCCTGCCAAACCTCTGGTGGAATCGAGCCAAATTCGGGAATCCAGCGATGGTTTTCAGAGCCTGAATGATTCTCGAATACTTTCACCGGACGACATTCTAACGTCCCCAACCCTTTAACCTTAAGATCTGCCACATCTGCCCCTAAGCAGACGACAGGATTGGCAAAATCACTGTGATCAATTTCGGTATCGATCTCCATAAGTGCCAAATAATCCCGGACAGCCCAAACTGCCAACGTATTCAAATAAACTTGTTCGGCTTTTTCTGCTGTCGGTTGTTTCTGGGCAAACCCTTGTGCCATTTGGATAACTTTGGGCATAATGGGCATAGGGAAAGCATTCTTTAAAAGTAATTCTACGCTAGTCATCATTCGCTCCTTTCCAGTCCAGTTATTGTTACAACTTCAATTAATGATTGCCTATAAATATCCTTGCGATTCACCAAATTTGCGTAATAAGGGAACACAATGACGCTGGTAAAATGTTGCCAACGTGGAAACCTTACAATTAAATTCTGCTTCGAGTTTTCTCCATTCTGTCTCTGGTGGTAAGCGACGTAAGATTAAAACTTGACAGGTTATATCAGGACGTCCTCTAATATGAGAGCTGGATAATTCCCCATCTGGATCGGATTCTGCCCACTGTCGAGTTTCTGCCAGAATCGGCGGGATATCAGGGTGGGTATCCGGTAAATTATCAATCGGATCAGTTGGATATTCCGAGTCTGGAGGCGGTTGAGCTTCATGATGTAGTTGTTGACATCGTTTTCGGAATAAATCCTTCAGTCGTTGTTTGAGATAGGCATCCAACCAGGTTGTCACCGTGGCTTGGGCTGGATCATAGTTCTCGATATTGCGGCACAAATACAACCAGGTGAGTTGTAGTGCTTCTTCATAATCGGGGCTATGCTCCCGCCAGAGTTTCCCCGATTGGGCGATCGCGCGAATCAGTTGATCCAAGCAGCGACGCCGTTGCAGGCTGCGACGGGGATACTGGCAGGTTTGAGCGACAAGCTGACGCAGTTGTTGATCAATATCCACACCCATGAAATCACCTGAACTCTTTGCTATTGGTTTTGGAGTGGGTTGTTACCCTTTCATCCTCGGTTAAACTCATCCTTGAACATTACGCCAATTGAGTCTTGCACTCAGTTATCGCCACAACTCTCTAGTTTTTCGCAAAATTCCCAATTTTTCGTTCGATTCATCTTGTCTGACATTTTTATATCGGGCACGGCAATGCCGTGCCCCTACGGAATCGGGTTTATTCAACGATATCTTCAACCCTTTTGGCTTTTATGTAAAGGTTTGTAACGATTTTGCAGGGATTGCGAAACTTTGAGAAATGCCACCGATACCTCAACAGAGATTTAGAAAGTTCATCCACGCAACACAGATAGGAAATGGGAGATAAACCAATGACTAGCATTCTCCGCAAATTAGCCGTTGCAGCCATCAGCACTGCTGTTACTGTGTCTTTACCCTTATTCACTGACTCTGGCAAAGCTGCCACTTTTACAGAAATAGGTGACGCTGGAGAGACAACACAAGAGGCTCAATATTTAGATTTGCCGATTGCTAAACCGGGTCAGACAAAAATCAGTACGGTACAAGGATCTTTGTCGAATATTAATTATAACCCAGGTTTTATGCCTAGCCATCCTGATAGAGATGAAGCGGATGTGTACAAGTTTACGCTGCCTTGGTCTTCCTTATTCCAGTCAAACATTACATTTTCATTACCTGAAGAATTGTTTGACATAGAGTCGGGAGAAGTTGGTTTAAACGTCAGTCTCATTAGTCTGGCGGGAGAAGGAAACCTTATCTTTAGTGAGACCGAATATTTCGATGTTCCCTTACCTCCTAAACAGGTATTACCTTTACCTCCTGTATCTCAAGATTTAACAGTCAGCCTGCAACTTCAGGAAACACAGTTGGGCGCTGGGGAGTATCTACTTTACTTTGGTGGTGCTTATCCTGAGCTTGGCTCTTCATCGAATGATTTCACTCCGATCAAGGTAGATTATAATGCCACCTTAGAGATAGAAGGCGTTCCTGAACCTCTAACAATTCTCGGTTCAGCCACAGCTCTAGGTTTTGGTGCTTTGTTCAAGCGGCAACAGTCCCGAAAGCAGAAGAAAAGCTGAGGCAAACAATTAACCTGCTTGAGCAATCGCCGCCTCCGTATAGTAGGCATTGTCGATCTAATTGTTAAATGAAATAAATTCAGTTTTAATAGAAAATGCCTACTCGCATCAATAGTACACATAATTATTGTTAGTCTGACATTTTTATGTAGGGCACGGCAATGCCGTGCCCCTACGGAATCCGGTTTATTCAACGATATCTTCAACCCTTTGGGATTTTATGTCAAGGTTTGTAACGATTTTGCTGGGATTGCGAAACTTTGGTGAATGCCGCCGATATCTCAGCAGAGATTTGCCAAGTTCATCAACGCCACCATAAAAAGGATGAGAAAGCTATGCAATCAATAATTTCCCGCTCTCAGGATGTTTTTTCTAGGCTTGAAAGTGATGATTTTCTGTTTCTTCTAAAGCCAAACGAGGGACAACAACCTATCGTACAGCTTTTAAACAAACCCGCCATCTCATTATGGAATCGAATCGAGAATCCAGCGTTACTTGATGATATTTTCAGGGATGACTGGGACAACAGATTGCGAACGACCTTTGCATACATGCTACATAATGGCTTCATTCAATGTCATCCACCTGTGAAGATCGAGCCAATCCTTGATGCAGCGAGTATCGGTTTATACCAAGACCCTTGGCAGTATCAATTCGATAAGCTGACTCTAAAATCTCCGTGGTTTGTATTGTGGGAAATAACAGAACGTTGTCCCCTGAAAAAGCGGTGTCTCTTTTGTTATCAGCCGGATGAGATTGCTATTAATGATCCGGGTTCTAAGGAGTACGAATACATTATTAATGAATTAATTACCAACAAGATACCTTGGGTAACTTTACTTGGTGGTGAACCATTATGCCACAGCGAGTTAATGGATATTATTCGTAAACTTCGTTCCCATCGTATTTTTGTTAAAGTGATTACCAATGGCATACTTGTCACTGAAAAAAATGCCGCGCAGCTTGGTGAATCGGGTGTAAATCAGGTTGCCGTTTCCCTTGATGGACTAGACCGAGAAACACATGACTTGAGCCGGGGTGAAGGGGCTTTTGATCAGACTCTTATGGCGATTGATATGCTAAAGCAACGGGTGCCGCTAGTAAGTCTCAGCCTTACTGTATCCCACAGAACCTTTGAACAGCTAGATTATTTGCCAGAGTTTTGTCAGCAACTACAAATACGTGAGGTCTATATCTCGCCTTTACGGGCAACTGCCAACACCTCTATTGTACCCGGTTTGGCAACAATGACCCGTGAACAGCAGAGCCAGTTGAGAGACAAAATTGCTTCTTGCTGCAATTCAGATCTTGATGTTATTCACATTCCAGAATGTAGCTGTGGACGCTCGTCTTGTGTGATTCACGCCGATGGGTCATTCTCACCTTGCCCCTTCGCCCAAAATACCTATGGCAGCATATATGAAGAGGGACTAGCGACTTTGTGGTCTCGTGCGAACAAAGTCGCTGAAGAAATCGGGCGCATAATTCCTGGGTCGTACTGTTTTCGTCGGCACGAGCAGGAAGCTCTCGTCTCCCTGGGAAATCTAGCAGGTTGCAACTCAGTTGAGTACATTTCATGTTTAGATAAACCGATAAGAGATATGACCCGATGCTAGCAAAAGTAGTTAAGGCGGGTGGCAACCCAATCCCCGAGGTCTTGAAGACGTCGGGGTTTTAGTTGGGAGATACGGAAATAGGGAGACTTAATCTTCTATCTGTTTATATTCTGTGATATCAACGCTACAACCAATCAAACGATAAGGCTTATCCTGATCATCTCGCACCGCTACACCACGGGAAAGAAACCAGCGAATCGTGCCATCTTTTTGCACCATCCGGTGTTCCATGCCATAGTGAGTGGTTGACCCCTCTAAATGAGCATTGATTTCATTTTCAACCTGTTGGCGATCATCGGGATGAATCAGGTCTAACCAAGTCGCTTTACTATTCGCAATCTCCTGATCCTCATAGCGCAGCATGGTTTTCAAATTGGACGCTAGATAGAATTCATCATTCTCCAGATTCCAATCCCAAATTCCCACGTTACCCGCTTTTAAGGCGATCGCTTGGCGTTCCTCATGGCTGCGAAGATTGGCAACCATTTGCTCCTGTTTCGCCAATTGTTCTTGTAGCAAGGTATTGGCTTGAGACAGTTGAGCGGTTCGTTCCTGATCCCGTTTAGCTGAGGCGGTTTCTAGCTGCTTGCGCTGGCTAATATCTCGCTCGATCGCCATCCAGTGGGTATAGTCCCCATTCTCATCAACCACGGGGACAATATTTAGTTCCACCCAAAACTCGGAACCATCTTTGCGATAGTTGATCAATTCCGCCCGCACGGGTTCCCATCGGCATAGGGTATCGCGAATTTTGTCCGCTTGGGCGCGATCGGTTTTGGGACCTTGTAAGAAGCGCGGTGTTTTGCCAATTACTTCATCCGCCGTATACCCTGTCATCCGAGTAAAGCCTTGGTTAACATAGACAATCCGAGGACCGGGTTTGTCAATGGGTTGGGCTTCAGTAATCACGATCGCGTCATTGGCATTGAATACCGCCGACTCTAATAACCGCAACCGTTCCTCGGCTTGTTTGCGTTTGGTAATATCACGGACAAAACTCAGGGACACTAAGCGATCGCGATATTCAATCACCCGCGAACTAATTTCTACCTGCACCGGAGACCCATCTTTACGCCGCAGCGCATGTTCAAAAATAATACTCCCCGTTGCTTGCATCCGTTGACTGATGGTGCGTTGGCGATCCTCCCCAATCGGCACATCTATATCGCGAGTCTTCAAATTCAGCAGTTCTTTGCGGGTGTATCCCAGTCGTCTGGAGGCATTCTGATTGGCATCTAAAATGCGACTGGTAGATAGGTCAATAATGAAGATGGAATCATTGGCGTATTCAAATAAGTGACGATAATTCGCTTCCGATTCCCGCAGCGATTCTTCAACTCGTTTGCGTTCGGTAATGTCTCTCGCCGTACAGATTACCGCTTCCACGCTATTGTGGTTCCCTAGAATCGGACTCAGGATGTACTCGTAATGACGCACACCGCCAAGAGTTGGATAACTGATTTCATCGGTCAAAGGGCGTCGAGTGGCAAAGACGACTTCCCGTTGATTATTAAATAGTTCGAGTCCCTCAGGCGGTAGGTTTAACTGCTGTACCGTTTTGCCCAAAATTTCCGCTTGGGATAAGCCAAACAGTTGCGCGATCGCCAGATTGACGTAGGTAAATCGTCCCATGCGATCCAAGACGCAGATGGGATCAGGAGACGCCGAGAGAACTTGGTCAAAGATTCGCGCTTGCTGCTGAATTCGCGTCGCCAGTTCCCGCAGTTCTGACTCATCCTGTTCCTGGGCAATGATCGGATCATTCAGATCCAGTTGGGCGACTTGGCTAGGAGTGTTCCAGGCTTGATCCGTATCCCCAATTTGATGATTAATCGTTCCTGTCACCAACGTGCCAGGGATGGCTTGCTGAACCCCTTGATCGGGTTGATTTGCTGTCTGAGTCTTTTGGCTGAGTTGATGAAGCTGTTCTTTTAACTGCTTGTATTTTTTGTCTAATGTACTGAGTTGTTCCTGAAGTTCCTCAATCGTGGTTGAGTGCGATTCCTCAAGCGGGAAACCAAATGCCTGCTTGAGTGCCTCAATCACAACCGCCGTCCGATCGCGACCTGATGCCTCAGCCCGAGACCGAATTTCCTGACTTAGTTGTTCTGGAAGTCTAAATGTTGCTATTTTACTGACCATTTTTTAGTCGATTTAAATTATCGAGTTTACCGTTGTACAAGGGCGGGACGCTGGATTTCTGCTGTTGATTGAGAAATTTTCGCGTTAGCTGATTGTACAAATGTCGTGGGTTAAACTCCTTGAATTCCCAAAACCGCTTTTTATTTTGATTCGGAGTGGTCGAGCTAACCAGGATTGCCCATTGCTTCCACTATAGCCGTTCTCGGCATCTGTGGTATTACAGTATTACACCATTACTAGAGTTGATCAATCTCCTAGTTGGCTACAGATACACCCTGAAAGGATTGGTAAGGATAGATGCTTTCCAAAAAAACAGGACTTACGCTTTTGTGCTACCGATATCCTGTTTTGTTCGTATGCAGGATTCATGGTTAACCCTCTAAGCGAGGTTGTGCGTAAGTCCTGAGAATGGGTTTCGGTGCTCTTGTTCAATTTTCTTTTCTCCGTCTATTAAGATGCCTCAGCAATATGTCTTAAATCTTTACGTGGATTAGCGTAATGATTCGTCACAATTTTGGGTTGAACCTCGCCAACCGACCACGAAAAACGCCCAGGCTGGGCGCTGGTCTAGGGTGCATTACTCTATCTTAGTTTAGTCGATGAGGGGTATTACCCCCCACCTGACAGGTGTAGGTTTTTTACTGTGCGGTTAGGGCAAGACAAGGAGGGCAAGGTGGACAAGAGGACAAGGAAGGAAAACCGTACAGAATCTTGTTCGGTCAAACTCACTTCTAAAAGCCGAAACGCCCGATTTTTCGTTCTCACTCTTCCTTGTCTACTGGTCTACCTGTCTTCTAAGTCTTACCTCAACCCCAATCTTAAAAAACCTACCCTTATGAGGATCTAATCGGGGGGCTAGGGGGGATCTCTTATTAAGTAAGGGTTCCAGCCTT
>NZ_JAVJUO010000064.1:0-36475 GCF_040220555.1 Coleofasciculus sp. C1-SOL-03 | reverse complement strand
TTACATCTGGGTGCAACGGAAACGATAATGGTAAAACCCGCCCCTACACAATACCTCTATTGAACCTTTCACCGACAATCTCGATACCTGAATCCGGGCGGGTTTAATTACATCTGGGTGCAACGGAAACGATAATGGTAAAACCCGCCCCTACAGAATACCTCTATGCTAGACATCAACCTCTCTCCTATCTATTACCGCACCGGATTAAACTCACCCGTTCCCTTTCCCGGCTTACCCGCCAACACCTCTGCTTACGCCCATCAACTGCAAACCTACTGCGCCGTTACCCGCACCCGAAATTACCCCCAAGTTTCAACCTGGTGTCAAACCTGTGAACTCGCCCAAACCTGTCCCGTCGCCCAACTCCAACCTCTCCCAAAACATGGCACCCTTTGTATCACCAACTCCGCCGTAACTGGAGGTGGGAAAACCCTCGCCGCCTACGCTTATGGCGTACAACATTGTTTAACTGGGGATAAAGTTCTCGGTGTTTATCCCACCAATGAATTATTACATGACCAAAAACGGGCAATTTGTCAACTCTTCCAAACCATTCATGGACGTCCGCCAACGGAAGGCATTGATGGGGAACTCTTAGTCGTTGATGGCGAATTTCTGCGTCAAGAAAAAGATGCCGGAGAACCGAACATCAAACTCATCGAATATATCCTCAAACGTGCCAAACTTGTCCTCACCAATCCCGATATCCTCTATCTCTTATGCCATCATCTCTATGCCAGTAGTCGGGAACTCACCGGACGCACGATTACCGCCTTTTCAATTTTAATGCGGGATTTTCGTACCATTGTCTTTGATGAATTCCATCTCTATAACAGCAAACAGCAAGCCGCTGTCCTCTGGCTGGTGGGATTATCCGCCCAGTTATTCTCCACCGTGGAAACCCCTCACCCCCATTCCTTTATTTTTTCCTCCGCCACGCCCCTAGATGAACCCGAATTCGCCAAAAAATTAGCAGCATTGAACGCTTTGGGCGTATCAACTGTCACGATTCAACAACCCGGTGAATCCCAAGGACGTCCCGTCATGGAAGCCGTAAAACTCCGCCTAGAATCCGCCAACTTACGAACCTGGCAAGGCGAAGAAAAAGCCATCGAATTTCTACCAGAACTGCAACCCTTACTCCACCAAAATCCCCACCATCGCTGTCTCTATGTTATGGATGCAGTGGCGGCGGCGCGGCGATTAAAACAGGAATTAACTCAGTTATTTAATCCCGATGATGTAGGCGAGGCACATGGCTTTGTCCGTCCAAAGGAAAAGCGTCAGGCATTGCGAAAACGCCATACCACGGGAACCAGTGGAATAGAAGTCGGCATTGATTTTACCGGGGACTATTTCAAAGACATATTACTCTTTGAAGCCCGCACCAGCGCCCAATTTTTACAACGGTTAGGGCGGATTGGGCGCAATGGGCGAGAGGGAGGAGCAAATATGGCGATCGCCATCATTCCCCCAGAGGTTTTAAACTGTTTACTGGAGTACCCTCAGCTTCCTCAACCCTTTGACCGCACTCACTTGCCCAGGTTAATTGAATATGGGTTTCGCTATTTTAAGCCGGAAGGATTTGTTGGCTATCTTGAACACTATGCCCCCTTAGAAGCCGAGTATACCAGTCAAATCTATCTCAAAGGCTTTGAGTATGGCAAAAATCCCGTCACCGGAAACTGGGAAGAAACCCAGGAACGACGCATCACCCGCAACCAATTGAGTGACTTGATTCAAACCCTCTATCCCGGACATAATCGTCAAACCGCCCGCCAAGGGCTGATAAAATTAGTTGCCAATGGCACAATTAGTGGAATTCTGGGGTTTCGCGATGGCGGCGGTGTGGTAGAAGCCAATATCTATCGCGCCATTGGCGGAAAACGGGAGAATGGCAAGCCCTTAGATGCAGAGTTTTCGCCCTTATTGAATCTAGAGATTCCCTATTTCGACTATCCCAAATCCCAACAAGCCCAGACCTTTCCCTTTCACCGTTACAGCTTAACCTATTTATTACGTCGCACTCGCTGCCGTTTTATCACTCAAGCCGAATTTTTGGACTATTTACAGCCCTATAACCATTATCCCGAAGCCCAAACCTATCTCAAGCAACTCGCACAAGCAAACCCAATGATTTACGCCATTGTCTGCGGAGATTTACCCAAACCCCGTCGGTGGCATTTTTATTCTAATTCCGGTCAATATCGCTGGGTTAAGCAAGGGATTAAACAAAAAAAGGACTATCCGATACTCAACAAAGTGAGACGAATTAGCGGACTCTCCATCGAACTCGAAAAAACCGAAGCCGCCCTAGACATCGAGAGTTTGAATCAAGCCCTAGAAAAACGAGACGCGATCGCGTATATTGGAAAAGGCAATGCCTTCCGCTATGCCATCGAGACCCATCTTCCCCCCTTATTTGAACTCTGTCCCTGCCGCTGGGGGGCATCTGAGGCACAGTATTATCTCGCCTTTGACTTAAACGCCTTTTTTCTCAGTAGCCTGGATAGAATTAACCCCGCTTGTATTATTTGAGGAATAGGAAGATGGGGAAGATAGGGATTAACCCCCAAAAAACCCTCTGCGCCCCTCTGCGCTTCCCCTCTGCGTTCCTCTGCGTTAAAAAAACATCACTCTCACCCCTCCACCCCACAATAAATCGCCACCATTTCTCTAGCAATCTCACCAAACTCCTTCACCAACCAACCCGGTTCAACAACTTCCACAAACGGAAGATATCCCAACAAACGCCGTTTAGCCCAAAAATAATTCGTCGTCTGGGCGTGAATCAACATAGCATCCGGATAGCGATCGCACGGATCAGGAATCGGTTCATCTTCCTGGTAAAATCGTGGCGAGTAGCCTTTCGCAATCCGCCCCCAAACCCGAAACGAAATCGGATAAGTACGAGGGGGTTTCGGGACAAACTTAAACGGCAATACCTGCACATCCCCAACAATCCGGTCAATCCGAAACGACTGTTCATAAGTTTTCCCCACCTTATACCCGGTTAAATACAATCGCCCATCCTGCCAATCCAACCCCATTGGTTCAATTTGATGGTGCAGGGGTTTTTCCCGTTCCCGCGCCTGATAATCAAACTCCACCTGTTGATGAACCCGACTGGCATATTCCAATTTACCAATAATCTCCTGATACGCGCTAAAATCCATCAACACATTAGGCGCCAGACTCACCTCCGTTCGCACTTGCAACTTCTGGCGTCCCGAATCCGTTAACAATTGAGTAATTTCCGTTAACGCCGCCGCCGAATGACTTAATCCAGAATCCGTTAACAGCTTCAAGGCAATTCGCAACGCCTCCAGCGTCCCATCCGATAGAGTAATCGGAAACGCCGGATGCGTCAAAACCCGCTGCTGTTGAATCACCTCCAGAGAAAATCCCCAATCCTTCAACCGAGACAAATCATTCTGAACCGTCACCCGGTCTGGCTGATGAGCCGTATCATAGAGTAAGCGATCGCGTAACTCTGCCATAGAATGGGGTTTTTCTGACAGATACCGCAACAGATACAGCATTCGTTCAGTTGCGGCGTAGGAACTTTGTCGCTTCGTCATAAACGCTTCATTCGTTCATTCGTTCGTTCGTTCGTAGTAGGCACTTTAGTGCCATCCCAATCCCCCTGTTTAGGCAAACCGCCAAAACTGTAGTGCAATAGACTACAGTTACTCCGCTATTCTCTCAGTATAGATTGTTTACAGCCAGCCAACATGCCTGCCAGTCTACTGATTCACTTTTTCCCCCAAAGCGAACTCTCCCGCAGCGCCGCCAGTGGTAAATGGTTACATGGATTAATATTTGAACTCTTTCATCGCCTCGACGCCGACTACGCCGAACGATTGCATCAACAAAAAGACTACAAACCCTTTACCCTATCCCCCCTCCTCACCACCGGAAAAGACAGTAAAATCAATCCGGGACAACCCTGTCGGGTGCGCTTAACCCTCTTGGATGAGGAACGGTTAGGAGAATTATTAGGCGTTCTGGTTGGCATACAACCCTTAGAATTAATCTTAGCCCATACACCCATTAGTTTAGACAAAGTAGAAGCCTCACCCAAACCCGACAATTCCTGGGTTGCTTATCAACCGTGGCAAGAATTACTCGAAATTCCCGCCCAACGATTTATTACACTCAAATGGCATTCCCCCACAGCGATTAAACAAAAACACCGCAACTCCCTCTTTCCCATACCCGAAACCCTATTTTACACCTGGCAACAGCGCTGGCAAAAGGTAGCACCGATTCCCTTACCCCAACTATTTTCCCCAGACGATTGGTTTACCCATTCTCAAATCAGTAACTATCAGTTACAAACCACAACCGTTCGCTTTGGCAGTTTCAAACAAAAAGGGTTTAAAGGGTGGGCAACCTATGAAATTACTGGTGATGAACTCATCCAGCAAACCGCCGCCATTTTAGGTCGATTTGCCTTTTATTGTGGCACAGGGTATAAAACCACAATTGGCATGGGACAAACCACGCGAGAGGAGTAAAGATGAGGGAGATGGGGAAGATGGGGAAGATAGGGAAAATGAGAGAACTTTCCTTGTCTGTGTAATCAGTGTCAATAAGATCTCACCTCCCTACCCCTATCTCTCCAATAAATCCGTGAAATCAGTGTTTTGACGAATGACAAATGACAAATACCGATGAAATTTTCGTTCCCATCGCCGCCCTAAATAACTATGACTATTGTCCCCGATGTTGTTGGTATATCCATGTCACCGGAGAATGGATAGATAATGAATATACCATCGCTGGCACCCGCCATCATCAACGAGTCGATGGAGGAGAGTTTTCCAGTGAAACAGAGGTTAAACAATGGCGGGCGATGCCCTTACATGCCCATCAATTAGGCTTAATCGGTAAAGCCGATTTAGTCGAGGAAATGAACGGGCAAATTTATCCAGTCGAGTACAAAGTAGGACCCAGTGCCAAATGGCGCAATGACCAACTCCAACTCTGCGCCCAAGCCTTGGCATTAGAAGAAATGTTAGGCGTTAAAATTCCCCAGGCGTATATGTATTATGCCGCCAGTCATCAACGAATTGCCGTGGAACTGACCCCCGAATTACGCCAGCAAACCGAACAGACAATTGCCGCTGTGCGAGAGATGTTGATCACTGGAAGTTGTCCACCCAATCCTTATAAACCTCAATGTCGAGGATGCAGTTTATCTGAGATTTGTTTACCCAAAGAAACTGAAAAAGCCAGACAGTATTGGCAAGATAAGTCGGTGGACACAACTAAAGTTAACTGTTGAGATTAGGGAACAGGGAACGGGGAACAGGGAACAGTAAGGGTTTGAGGGCAATTTACAAAAATCAATACAGTGCCATTTTCTTTTGTCCGACTACTTAGTGTTACTTGTTAAGGCTTCAGAGTCCGGTAAATCCAATAACCAATGACCAATGACGAAGGACAAATTATGTCAATTTTATTTCTAGTTGAACAAAATACCCTAGTCCGCCAAGTGGATGAACGCTTAGAAGTGTTTAAGCATAAACAACGCTTAATGGATATCCCCTTATGCAAATTAGAAGCCGTCGTGGTTTATGGTCAAGTGATTCTCACCACGCCAACTTTGCGGATATTAAATCAGCGGTCTATTCCGATCAGTTATCTATCTGAAAATGGGCGAACCATCGGCACATTGCTACCGGAACCCAATCCCAATGCCTTGTTGCGATCGCGCCAATATAAAGCTAGCTTTGATCCCGATCAAACCCTGGCGATTGCCCGTCAATTTGTCCAAGGTAAATTGTTTAATCAACATACTATTTTAGCGCGGTTTTCTCGCCAAGACAAGCGGTCAACACCCATAGAAGCGGCGTTAAAGTCTTTAAAATGTTGTCAAAAACAGGTGGGAACGGCGGATTCTTTAAATTCAATTCGCGGTTATGAAGGACAGGGGGCGGCGTCTTATTTTGGTGTCTTGGGCGAACTTTTGGCACAGACGCCGTGGGATTTTTCCAAGCGAACTCGTCAACCGCCCACTGATCCGGTCAATGCGATGTTGGGGTTTGGTTATGCTTTACTGTATGGGGATTGTCGGGCGGCGCTGCATACGGTGGGGCTTGATCCGTATCAGGGATTTCTTCATAGTGAACGCTATGGGCAGCCAATTTAGCTTTGGATTTAATGGAAGAGTTTCGCGCTATTTTTGTGGATGGGTTGGTGTTAACGCTGCTGCGAAATGACTCTTTAAAGCCAGAGTTATTCGTTGAGCATCCCGGCGGGGCGGTATTATTAGGGGATGAGATGAAGAAGCGGTTGATTAAGGCTTACGAAGAACGCAAGTTAACCAAGTTCAAGCATCCGGTGTTTGAGATGAAGGTTGATTATCGCCGAGCGTTAATTTTACAGGCGCGTTTATTGGCGAAACATCTGATGGGTGAATTGGAGGCGTATTTACCTTTAAAGATTCGGTGATTTTATCCCTAGGGAGAAATGTAGCGCCGTTTTGATTTACCGCCATTGTGTAGAGACGTTGCCGACAACGTCTCTTTCCCCTGTTCCCTATTGCTTTTAATCATGCCAGAGGAAAATTTTTACGTCATCAGTTACGACATTTCCGAGAACAAGCGCCGCACCAAAATCCATAAGTGTTTAAAGTCTTATGGCGAATGGAAACAGTTTTCGGTGTTTGAATGTCGTTTGACTTCCACCCAATATCAAAAGCTGCGTCATCGCTTAGATAAATTGATTAAACCGACAGAAGATAGTATTTTGTTTTACCGATTGGGACAATGTTGTCAGCGTCATGTGGAACGGATTGGCTGTGCCGCACCCCGTCAGGATGATGTATTTTTGGTTTAGAGTGGCGCAACGAAGGGAGGTAAGTAGGGGCGGGTTTTACGGCTATCTCTTCGGTTGCATCCAGATGTGACTAAACCCGCCCCGACGCCGTAACACCCTGTTTGTCTCGGCGATTGAAATCGCAGCTAGGCAAACAAAGTCCGCCTGCGCGGACTAAACTTTTAAGTACCTGGACAGAAATTCACTTGTTCGCCTCGATACTGGAGACGTTTTGCGAGTCACCTAGGCTCTGGAATTTAGCCGAATCATTCTAGAGGCTGAATCCCTTATCTGCTAAGGGTTTGCCGCGCTCCTCACCCAAAAAGCGTCTCGCAAAATCTGTAAGGCTTGCTGTGTAAGGCTTTGAGAGAATGTTGGATAGTTGTTTTTTAGGGGATATGCTGTATAATTGGATATCAGAGGACGTTGCCTCGCAAGTCGTTGTTAGATTGCTCTCTAGGAGCGGGTTTCGAGGATCGGCGTTCCAATTAGGACAGATCTCCAAAGGAGATTGAAACATAGTAAAACTAGCTTTTGACTTTAATATATCGATGAGTTCCAATTAGGACAGATCTCCAAAGGAGATTGAAACCATTCGACCAGGCGCGGCAGAATCACCCATCTCTTCGTTCCAATTAGGACAGATCTCCAAAGGAGATTGAAACGAGAGGACGCAACCGCGATCGCGCTCCTGGGGGCTACGCGGGTTCCAATTAGGACAGATCTCCAAAGGAGATTGAAACGGAATAAATCTCTAATTGATCTGTAATTACGAGAGCGATTGGTTCCAATTAGGACAGATCTCCAAAGGAGATTGAAACGATTGATTGTTATTTGCTTTCCTTCCCAGGGAACGGTTCCAATGACATTAGATCTCCACAGGAGAAGGCTGACTGGATACAGCGCTTTTCAAGTAAGACACAGACAGATCCCCGACTTCTTGGAGAAGTCGGGGATCTTGCGGAAGAAGACCATACCTCATCAACCAGCAAATCTGCTGTAAGAGTTTGAGTCGTCTTTAGACGACTTGAGCTTTTAGCCAAGAACTTGGATTCTTGGCGGGTGTTAGGGCTTACTTTAACTTAAAAATAATAAATTTATTTCATAATTCTCTTTAAACTCAAAAATCTCGCATTTGTTGCTCCACACTCATCGCAATTTGCAGCGCTTCATCGAGCAAATAACCATACTGATCCGTTGGCGGATCAAGTTCTCCCGTCACTAAACTGGTTAAATTATCTTCTAATGTAACCATCAACTCATCCGGTCGTGCCATTCCCCCTTGTTTGGTGCGAATAATTTCTATCTTAATCGCTTGCAGCAAACTATTTTTAGTCACCCGTAACGCCTGCAACACCTTTTCCGCTGCTAACGAATTACCCCCTTGGCGATTGGTTTCAGTCCGACTCAGTTGATTCAGCATCGCTAGGGATTTAACCACACGATTATACTTATCCACTTGCCGTAACAACTTAGCCACAGATTTCCAATCTTTTGCCTGATTCACCAGCCAAATATTCGCCAATACCAAAATCAAAACTGATCCCACCAAAAATAACAGAAATAAATTAGCAATGTCCGCCCCATCACTCGGTAAATTCCCCGATCGCTTCACCGCCAGAAACCCCACAGGCATCACAAAAATCAGAATGAGACCCAAACTAAACACCTCAATAAACAGGAGCGATCGCAGGTGTTGGGAGTTACGCCAAAATAAGCCCCGGTAAACCGTTGTGGCTAGCCCCGCCCTCAGATCTAACCCGGCATTTTGCTCTAATTCCGCTGGAGTAATCGGCAATTCAGCTACATCATTTAGCATAAACTTATCTCCCGAAGTCATGTTTTTCGGTTTAATTAAGCCCTAAAGCGTGAGTCAGCGTTTTCCAAATATGCACATAGAAATTACTCTCTAAAGGACGAAACAGGGCAAAGTCTTTTCCTGGAGTACCAAAAAAGGGTCGTAGTGACCACCCTAACTGACTACCAACAAAGCCGTAGAGAAATAACCAAGCTTGCACAACCTTCAGATTACGAGATTTCTCCGCATCTTGAGAGTGCAGCGATTTCATGCTTTGATAGAAAAACTGGACACCGATCACACCAGTTAAGGTAAAAATCGCTACATTGAGTAACTTAAAGAAATTGTAATCATTAACCGAGAGCAGGAAAAACAAGACCACAGGAACAAACGCCAAAAGCATGACACTGATCACAGACGTGGCGGCTAAGAGCAACACCAAATATTGGCGAAAGTTGCGCGTTGAACCCGTAACCACCTCAAAAATATATAAACTCGGTAGACAGACCAGCAATGTGATTAAATAAAGACCCGGTAACTTAATCGCGGAACTAATCGCCTGCAGCCAATGACTCGACGCCCCAACCACCAAGCCGTACAACGCCAGAAAGGAGGCGCTACACACTAAGAACGAAACAATTTTACGGTCGAGTCCGATTTCCTTCTCAACCTCACTCAAAAAAGCCTTGCGATCGCGTAAAAAAGACATCAAACTAGCAAAGTGATTCATCCTGTCCTCCAGGTATACCCGTCGCATCTCTACATTCCTCGACTATAACAGGAGTTTAATCGGAGGTAAGCACTACAGAAGTATGGGAAGAGCAGGACAAGCCCTCAAACAGACCCTAGAAGCCTATAAAATCAGCCAAAATAAATTGGCGGTAGCTTTAGGGATTGAGCGAAATAAAGTGTTTCGTTGGTTTCATGAAAAAATAGACCCAACAGCCGAAACCGTTGCGGATATTGTCAAAGCGCTGAACACCATCAATCCCGCCGCCGCTGAGACGTTTATTGAACTTTATCTGGGTGATTTAGTGGATAGGGAGGAGGAGTAGGACTATTTGGTCAAGTATTCCGAGAAACCGGGTTAAGAACTCGGATGACAACTCTCATACCACGATGTCCTAGCGCTTGAATCACTGTTTTAAAAATATGCATATAGAAATTACTCTCTCGGTTAAAAATAACTTGCGATCGCGTAAAAAATACATCAAACTGGAAAGGTGATTCATCCTATCCTCCAGGTATGCACGTAGAACCTCTACTCCCCTCTCGACAATCGGGCTAAAATTTTGGGGAAATCGGGGCGTAATTTTTACAAAACTTTACCAAACTGAACGAACACTCAAGTTGACCGCACCAAGGCAGAGGGCAGAAGGTTCCCAGGAATTTATCCCCCTAGCGAAGGCACAAAAGCGCACAGTATTGAACGTCCATGGCTGACCCAGCATTTTCACGCAATAATCGGGATGAGCAACTTCGCCAGCTGATTACCATCGTGCAGCAACACCCCCAACAGAGTCTGGCTTGGCGTCTGGCGATGTATCGGCTACTCCGGGAAATTCAACAGCTTCCAAGACTAGCCAAATCCAATCACCCCGACTATGGTGAAGTTTTCAATGATACACTCAAACACATCGCTGAACAAATCAGGGACTTTCAGCCTCAATCCGCTTCCATAACCGACAGCTTGACCAACTGGATCAACCTGAAACTGCGACTGCGCTACAACGTTATCGACTTACATTCCTCACCCCAACCACCACCCCTCTCTTTAGATGCGCCTCTGGGAAAAAGTCATATCACCTTGGGCGAAAAAATCGGCGATCGCACTCCCAGTACACTCGAGGAACTAGACGCCGTCCTCACCGACCAAATCAACCAGCAAAAACGGGCTACCGTGGGCATGAAACTGCAACACTATATCAATCAAGACCCAGAAGGACGACTGCGCCAGTGTCATCCCCAAGCGTTTCCCCACTGTCATTGCCAACTGCTGAGTCAACGATTGTTACTCAAGCAACCCCCTGACCGAATTGCCGAAATTGCCCGGGAATTTAACATCGATTATCACGCGCTGTACTGGCACTGGAAGCGCAAAGGGCTACCACTGCTGCAAAAAATTGCCCACAACTTTGGTTATTCGTCCGAAACTGAACCAGAATGATTGAGACAAAACGCCCATGAATCCCACTGCTGCCCATCTCAGCGTCCCCCTCACCGCCACCGCCCATCACTGGGCGCGACAATTTGCCTTAGAACAGACAACCCCAGCCAAAGCGAAACAAGTCTATGTGAATACCCTGGCGGTTTGGGCAGTACAGCAATGGTTAAACTGGCTTCAGATTCCCACAAACTGGGAACAGAGTAATAGTTGGCATCCGGGAATGCGGGCGTTAATGGATGTGGCAGATTTAGTCCTACCCCAGTTAGGGCGTCTCGAATGTCGTCCTGTCATGGCAAAAGACACTGAAATGACTGTGCCGCCAACCCCTTACTCAGACTTAATCGGCTACGTGGCTGTGCAGTTTGACCATGATCTATCGGACGTGAAACTTGTCGGCTTTATTCCGGTTAGGAACGTTGCATCAGAAAACCTACCCTTAACCGGATTGCGCCCCTTAGAAACACTCCTGGAATCTATCAGCAACTGGGAAACTCAGACGACTGCCAATCCTGTGCATCTGAGTCGCTGGCGGCAACAGGTCTTTGACTCGAGTTGGCAAACCGTCACCCAAGTTTTGGGGACATCTCCCAGCTTATCGGTACGGCAATTCTTGGTCAGACGTGCCAAACCCATGCGGCTGAAAACTGCCGTCAGCACTGAATCCGTCGCCTTAATTGTCACCCTGATACCCGCTAGTGAAACGCAACTGGGGATTCACCTGCAAGTTTGTCCCCTAGAGGCTCAAACCTCATTACCACCCAATCTGGAATTAAGAGTGCTAACCGGAACCGGAAGCCTATTTCGCCAGGTGACAGCCAAAGACGCCGACACCTTTATCCAGTTTGAGTTTACCGGGGAGTTGGGAGAGCAATTTCAAGTGGAACTGGTTTGGCAAGATGCCTATATCACAGAACGGTTTACTATCTAGTCGGGTTTGTTTATGATTAACAATAAATCAGCATCAGGGACATGGGACAGCTTGTCATCTTTGACCTCGACGGCGACTTAGACCAAGGCGTAAACGTGACGCTGGAAATTCGTTCAGCCTGGGAGACGAGACGCGATCGCGCTGGGTTATTGTTGAAAACTCGCCGCCAAGGTAAATTACCCCCTTGTCCCCAACTAAGTCAACAGTATCGTCACTGGCAAACCCTCTATCGCCAATTACTGCTGCTGTATCGCTTAGAAGAGCGTGCCAACCCCGTCACCAATGGTTCACGCACTACCACTGTCACCGCTTGCCAGCAGCAAGCCCAACTCTTAACCCAAACCTTTAACCATTGGCTGCAAGCTGAACCCTTCCGTCCCCTGCGTGAGCAACTGTTAGCCGAACTCCACCCCACGGAACCCGTTTGGTTGCTGCTGCAAGTGCCAAATGACACCTTACGCCGATTGCCTTGGCATTTGTGGGAGGTTTTAGCCTCCTATCCGCAAGCCGAAGTTGCCTTGAGTCCCCCGATTTATGATCGCATTGAACCTATCGTTTCTTCCCGACAACAACTCAGGGTGTTAGCCGTTTTTGGTCACCGTGCCGGCATTGATGTCGATGGCGATCGCCGCCTGTTCGAGAGCCTTCCCCACCCCATAGAGACGGTATTTCTGGTCGAACCCTCGCCGCAACAGTTAACCCAGTATCTGTGGCAACCCCAAGGCTGGGATATTTTCTTTTTTGCCGGACATAGTGCCAGCCACGCCGACGGCACAACGGGACAAATTGCCCTGAACGCCCACCAGTGCATTGGGTTAGAATCCCTCAGCTATGCCCTCAAACAAGCGATCGCCCGAGGACTGCGTTTGGCAATCTTCAATTCCTGTGATGGTCTGGGGTTAGCCCGGTCATTAGAACGCCTGCATCTGCCGCAAACCATCGTCATGCGCGAACCTGTACCCGACACCGTTGCCCAGGCATTTCTTAAGCATTTTTTGACCGCTTTGGCAAGAGGAGAAGCCCTCTATTTAGCGGTGCGGCAAGCCAGAGAACAGTTGCAGAGTTTAGAAACCCACTGTCCCGGCGCAACGTGGCTACCGATCCTGTGTCAAAATCCCACCGCCCATCCCGATTTTTGGCAGACGTCGCCGTTCATCCCAACTGCCCCACGCCAACACCCTTGTCCCTATCGCGGATTAGCGGCTTTCCAGGAAACCGACGCCCCCTTTTTCTTCGGGCGGGAAATCGTCACCGCCAAACTGCACCACGCCGTACAGCAGCGTCCCCTAGTCACGCTCATCGGTGCCTCGGGTAGTGGCAAATCCTCCCTAGTCTTTGCCGGATTAATTCCCCAGCTACGGCAACAGGGCAACTGGCTGATTGCCAGCTTACGTCCCGGCGATCGCCCTTTCTGGCGCTTGGCGGCTGCCTTGCTCCCCTGGCTCGAACCTTGTGGGGGAACGACTGACCAGCTTGTCGAAACGCAGAAGCTAGCGACAGCCCTACACCAGGGAGACATTATCCTCGCTGATATTATTGACCGCATCCAGTCGAGATCCCCAGCCCCTTGCCAACTCCTACTGGTCGTCGATCAACTGGAGGAGTTGTATACCCTGTGTCCCGCCACCGCAGAACGCCAACAGTTTCAAGATACCCTACTCGCCGCCCTGCACTCCCACACCAAGTTCACCCTCGTCGCCACTCTCCGAGCGGATTTCCTGGAATCTGCCCTCGCCTACCGTCCCATGGCAGACGCCTTGAGCGCCAACCCCCCCGAATTGCTCACTCCGATGAGCCGCACCGAACTGGCGGCGGCAATTACCCAACCGGCACAGCATTCAGGTTTGCAAATGGCTGACGGTTTAACTGAACGACTCCTGGATGCCGTCGGTGTGGCAACGGGGAATCTGCCGTTACTGGAATTTACCCTGACCCGACTCTGGGAACAGCAAAACGATGGCAGTCTCACCCATGAGGCTTATGATCATCTGGGGGGCGTCGAGCAGGCGTTAGCTCAGTATGCCGAGCAGGTGTATGGTAAACTGGACGCCGATGCCCAAAACCGCACCCAGCACATCTTTACTCAACTGGTGCATTTGGGAGAGGGTACGGCTGATACCCGCCGCTTTGCCACAGCCACAGAAATCGGGGCGGCGAATTGGCAGGTTGTCTGCGACTTAGTGGCTGCCCGGTTAATTGTGATTCGCCAAGCCGACGGTAGAGAATCAGCCGTCGTAGAAATCGTCCATGAAGCCCTGATCCAACACTGGGGAAGATTACAGCAATGGCTAGCCGCCGATCGCAGCTTTCGCCTATGGCAGGAACGATTGCGGGTGGCGATGCGCCAATGGCACGCCAATCATCGCTCTCCTGATGCCCTGTGGCAAGGGGTACTGCTGTTAGAAGCACAGCATTGGTATGAGCAACGGCAATCCTCACTGAGTCGGCAGGAACAGGACTTTATTCACGCCAGTTTCACCCACCAAACCCAAATCCGTCGCCAGCGCGATCGCCAACGTCGTCGCTCTGTGGCGAGTCTCACCAGCGGTTGTGTCACTGTTGTGGTGTTAGCAAGCCTAGCCATCTGGCAGTGGCAACGGATTCAGTTCGCCCAAGCCAATGCCCAACTGGATGCAGCGAGTACATCGGTGGCAGAACTATCGGC
This sequence comes from Coleofasciculus sp. C1-SOL-03, assembly GCF_040220555.1. Classification (NCBI taxonomy): domain Bacteria; kingdom Bacillati; phylum Cyanobacteriota; class Cyanophyceae; order Coleofasciculales; family Coleofasciculaceae; genus Coleofasciculus; species Coleofasciculus sp. C1-SOL-03. The sequence goes on along the minus strand of NZ_JAVJUO010000064.1, from coordinate 22,089 downwards.
GGTGGGTTTCGAGTTAGAAGCTTTGGTTGCTAGTATCCACACGGGTTGGCAGCTTAAACAGTTCAAGGCTCATCCTCATACCCGGACCCAAGTGATTACCTCGTTACAGCAATTGCTGTATGAGAGTCGCGAATTTAACCGCCTCGATGGTCATACCCGCACAGTGATTGCCACCGACTTTAGTCCCGATGGGCAAATGCTGGCATCGGCTAGCAATGACCAGACTGTAAGGCTGTGGCGGCGTGATGGTGAACTCTTGGCAACGCTTAGGGGACATGAGGATTTGGTCAGAAGTGTCAGTTTCAGTCCCAATGGTAAAATTCTGGCATCGGCGAGCTATGACCACAGGATTCGCCTCTGGCAACCGGATGGAGAGTCTGTGGCGGTGCTGACCGGACATACTGACAAAGTGAATAGTGTTAGCTTTAGTCCCGATGGACAACTGTTTGCCTCGGCGAGTGCTGACCGCACGGTGAGGATATGGCAAACGGATGTCAATGGTATTCCTCAGTCGGGAGCGATCGCTCTGAACGCTCATCCCAGTTGGGTGTTAGCCGTCAGCTTTAGCCCCGATAGCCAAATTCTGGCTTCGGCAGGGAGTGATGGCACGGTGAGGTTATGGCAACGGGATGGCACACCTGTTGCCGTTTTGGACGCCCAACAGGGTTCGATTCAGAGTATTAGCTTTAGCCCTGATGGTCAGTCTTTAGCCGCCGCCACCAACCAGGGGGCAATCGTCCTGTGGCAACGGAATCACCAGGGTACGTTTAGTTCCCCCCAGGTTCTCACCGGACACCGCCAAAAAGTTTGGCGGGTGCGTTTTAGTCCCGATGGTCAGTTCTTGGCTTCGGCTGGTGCGGATCGGTCGGTGAAGCTATGGCGACGTGATGGGACATTGGTGACGACATTGGACGGGCATACCGCTTCAGTCCATGATGTGAGTTTTAGCCCGGATAGTCAAATTCTCGCCTCGGCATCGCGTACAACCATTCGCCTGTGGTATACTCATCAGCGTCAGCGCCCTCGTTTACAGGGACATGTAGCGGCAGTGAATCATATTCGCTTTAGCCCGGATGGAGAGATCCTGGCGACCGTTAGCGATGACCACAGCTTGAGGTTATGGCGTAGGCATGGCAAACATTTGGCAACCATAAGGGGTCATCAGCAATCAATTCACCGCCTGGAGTTTAGCTTAGATGGTCAGCTGATTGCTACAGCCAGCGCTGATGGTATGGTGAAACTCTGGACGATTCAGGGACAACTTCAGCAAACGCTGCCCCATCAAGCTGGGGTACGGGATGTGGCGTTTAGTCCGGATGGACAATGGTTAGCCACGGCTGGGGATGATGCCCAGATTGGACTTTGGCGGCAACGTCCGACGGGTCAGTTTACGCTGCACCAGTTTCTGCAAGGGCATCAGGGGCAAGTCTTATCGGTGGCGTTTAGCCCGGATGGTCAAGGTTTAGCATCGGGGGGTGAGGATGAAACGGTGAAGTTGTGGCGATGGGACAGCGGGGAGAATTCGGGTTGGCGTCTTGAGCAAACCCTGACAGGTCATTCGAGTTGGATTGATGGTATCAGCTTTAGTCCCAATGGTCAACTATTGGCTTCGGCTAGCGCTGACAGTAGCGTGAAACTGTGGCGACGGGATGGCAGTTTACAGACAACCTTATTGGGACATCGAGACCAAGTCAAGCAGGTGGTGTTTAGTCCCGATGGTCACATCCTCGCCTCTGCCAGTAGCGATCGCACGATCAAGTTTTGGAGTCTCCAGGGAACGCTATTGCAAACCCTGAAAGGACATGATGATCAGGTCTTGAGTCTAGATTATCACCCGGATGGGCAAACCTTAGCCTCTGCGAGTCGCGATCGCACTGCTATTCTCTGGAATCTGAATTTAGAGGAGTTACTCGAACAAGGTTGTGTTTGGAGTCAAGACTATCTGTGGACTAACTCTACCTTAACCCCAAGCGATCGCCGGGTTTGCCCCCTCAATTCCTCGGTTAAATTGGATTGATCAGCTACTGCTGGGAAAATGTACGACAATGATAGAGGTGTCTTGCTGAGTTCGGGCGATCGCCTCCGGTTCTCCCCCCAATGTGGGAATTGCCAAAAGGTAGCTGGGATGGGTACTTGCCGTCAAAATCAGTAAATCATGACGTTGCACCATCCGCGACACATTCTGCACAAAATTTCCCCGCATTTCCACCAACCCACTCGTGTTTGCCAATCCCCACTCCCTGGGCTGACAGGCAAATTCCCCCACTCCCGTCACCACAATCACTAATCGAAACGTGGCTTTCAACGCCGTTGCTAAGGTTTGCGCTAACGTCACCGTCGGTTTAAATGTCACCGATACCGTCTCCTGATCCGTCGCCGCTAATACCACTCGTGCGGTATTCTCAATTGGCTGGGAAAATCGGGCAATTAATACCGGAACCTGAGAACGCCAGATCACATTATCAATTACACTACCAAAAAAGCTCTCCCGCGTCGTGGAATACCCCTTCCAGCCACAAATAATCAACGTCGCCTCCCGTTCGGCGGCGGTGCGGGTAATTCCTCGGTCAATTGTATCATCTACCCGCCCAATCGGTTCTACCTTAGTTACAGCAGCATGGGCGATGCGTTCCGCTGCTGCTAAAAGTTGGCTTTGCAGCAGCTTCGCCTCTGGGGAAATGAATCCAGTTTTATCCGATAAAACATGCAGCGGAAGTAAGGTTCCCTTGGCTGTTTTTGCTAAAATTAACGCCAATTGTAATAAATTATCTTCCGTTTTGGGATTCGCCACCGGAACTAACACCCGTTTTGCCAAGGATGGCGGTTTTCCTTGATTTCCTCCCTCCTGTTGTCCGTGAAGTTTCACTTGTTTTCCCCAGCGTTCGGTAATCCAAGGTGAGGCGACACAGGTGACTAAAATCATGGCAATTATCCCATTTACGGTTAATTGATCCACCAGTTGAATTTCATACGCTACGGTAATCGCCGCCAAGGTAGACGCCGCCTGTGCCATGGACAACCCAAACATGACCATAATACTAGGAAATTGAAACCCAAATAGCTTCCCGGGTATCCAAGCTGCGCCAAACTTACTCACCATTTCCGCGCCAATCATTACCAATGCCACCAAGATTGATTTCGGCTGCTTGACTAAAATTAACGGGTCAATTAACATGCCCACAGAAATCAAAAAGAATGGCACGAATAAGGTATTGCCAATGAACTGAATCCGATTCATGAGCGGACTCAATTGGGGAATAATTTGGGTAATCGCAATTCCGGCTAAAAATGCGCCAATAATCGGTTCAATTTCAATTAAACCTGCTGCATAAGACACGATAAACAATGTGGCGAGGACAAAAATAAATTCTGCTCCTTCATCATGTCCAAATCGGCGAAAGAACCAGCGCCCTAGTTTGGGAACGCCCCATAATGTTGCCACTGTATAGATAGTGAGGGCGGGAATCAGAAACAACCAGAACCCTAGGGTGAGATTTCCGCCATCGGCTTTCACCACTACGGCTAGAACTAAGAGTCCCAACACATTAGTAATCAGCGTTCCGCCCAAGGTTGTAGTGACGGTTTGCGTCCGCATTAATCCCAACTTGGTGAGGATAGGTAATGCTAAAAGTGTATGGGTGGCAAAACAGGATGCGACGAGAATGGAGGCTAACCAACTATATCCCAGGAGTAACATTGCCACTGTACCTAGAATCATCGGCAAAGAGAACGTGGCTAACCCAAAAATTGCGGCTTTATCGGCGTTATATTTTAGGTCATCCAGGCTGGTTTCGAGTCCCGCCATGAACATTAAAAATAACAGTCCTACCGTTCCCAAGAGGATGATGGTACTATCCCGTTCCAATAACCCCAGTACATTGGGTCCAACTATCACACCCGCCAGAATTAAGCCAACAATACCCGGAAGTCGCAACCGTTCAAACAGGAGTGGCGCGACTAACATAATTGCCAAAATGGTTAAAAAGACGGCAACAGGGTCAGTTATTGGACTCGGAAATAAAGCAACCGCCGTTAAGGTAGGATACATCATAAGTAGTTGAACAAAACTAAAGTTAACGGTTGAGAGGAGGGAACAGGGAACAGGGAACAGGGAACAGTAAGGGTTTTAGGCTTCTAAACCTGCTCTAACTGAATTATGAATGATTCTTGATAAAATGGGTTAGGTGATGAATGATATCGCTGGCTGCTTAATAAAGGACAAATGGCTAATGACTAAGGACGAATGTCGCTGACTTAAGCTGGGTTCGTAGTAGGCACTTTAGTGCCAGAAGTGAAGACAGCACTTACTACAAACTCTAAAGTCAGTGCCATTTGACTAAGGACTACTGACTAAGGATAATTACTATGGCATATAGTGACTTTAAAAGTCTGGCTCACGTTCGAGAATCCTTTGGGTTAAGTCTGGAAGAACCGGATGACTTATTTGCGAGTATACCCGAACTGCTGCCCAGTGAGTATCTGCAAATAACCTTAACCGAAAATGTTTCGCTGGCGACGGCTATCAATACCGAAAAGGCACGGGCTGAGTTAATTATTACTCCTGTGCTTTTGGAGGTGCGGCGACAGTTTGGGTTTAAAATTGGCTTTTTCTCGGGGTCGGAGTTTAATGTGGCTCCTAGTGCGGGTTTAAATGGATATTGTGATTATATTCTGACGGCTTCCCCAGAGTCTTATGAAATTCGCACTCCTGTGCTTACCTTGGTTGAAGCTAAGAATGAAAATATTAAGTCGGGGTTGGCGCAGTGTATTGCTGAAATGATTGCGGCTCAACTGTTTAATCAAGGCAATGAGGAACCGAGGGAGAGTATTTATGGGGCGGTAACTACGGGAACGGAGTGGAAATTTCTGGAGTTACGCGATCAGACTGTTTTTATTGATAAACGCGACTATTTTATTAATGAGGTGAGCCGGATTTTGGCTGTTTTAGCTATGCCGTTTCAGGCTAAGTAGTCGGACAAAAGAAAACGGTACTGTATCAAGTGCAAGTAAATCACCCTCAAACCCTTACTGTTCCCTGTTCCCCGTTCCCTGTTCCCTAATCTCAACCGTTAACTTTAATTGTGTCCACCCACTTATTCAGCATCATGGTGCGTTACGCTGCGCTAACGCACCCTACAATTTATACAATTTCAAGAGGATGATTTAGCCAATTGGACAAAATGCTGCCCAGTGCGATCGCGCTTTCCTCCGCAAAATTTTAACCTTTCCCTCAAAAGGTGAACCCGATTAATCGAGGATAGTCTCAGCCCTTCTCCAATCCACCTCACCCAGGGACAGCCAGCCTGAGACTAACTCTCTATTGTAGAAAAGCCCAAGAGTGCGATCACGATCTAAAATCAAATATTCCTCAATTTCCCCGTAAGTATAAGGAATCACGCTCTAAGACCAATATAAGCCAGTGGAGTTATTGAGGTGCGATCGCACGTTTCCATTCCACTCCAATACCCTTCCTTGGTTATCATACAATAATGCAATGCCGCGCTAGGTGATGGTACTTCTATGACCCAAACTCCCCTTCTCACTCCACCTTCCACCGATCAGCGTATTGTCTATTCCAGCATTACCTGGGAACAGTTCAAGCTAATTCAGGCTGGTTTTGCTAACTCTCCGGGTATTCGGCTCGCTTACTATGACAGCACTATTGAAATTCTTATGCCGGGACGCGAACATGAAATGTTTAGTCGGCTCATCAGCTTTTTAATTGGGTTATTTTGCCTGGAAAACGCCATTGAATTTGAACCTACGGGTTCCATGACTCAAGAGCGAGAAGGAGCTGTCTGTGCCCAAGCCGATGAATCCTACTGTTTTGGCGCATCCAAGCCAATTCCCGATCTCGTTATTGAAGTCGTGTTCACCAGTGGTGGTACTGATAAACTGAAGCGGTATCAGGCGTTGGGCGTGCCAGAAGTGTGGTTTTGGCAAGACGGTTTATTTAGCCTCTATCGCCTACGGGATAATCAGTACGAAAAAATTACCCGCAGCGAAATTCCTGAACTGGCAACGCTGAGTATTGATTTGCTCACCCGTTGCGTGTTGATGGCTCAGACGTCTCGCTTGGAGGCAGCCAAAGCGTTTCGCAACGCCCTTAAATCCTCATTGGCTTAATCTTAGGGGCGCACTGACGTCATTGGTGTCAACTTAAGCTTAATAGCACTGAAAATTTGCAGTTTTGGTCGCCGAAACCCCTGATAAGCTGTCACGCATTTAAATTGGGAATGAGTAGAGACTTTCCATGACTTTCTCTACTGAAATAGGTTACTTGACATCGGAAATTCTAAATTAATGGTTCAATCCACTCTCTATGTCAACCCAGCAACGGGTCAGGATACGAATACAGGTTCTGCGGATGCTCCCTTTCTCACCTTAACCCACGCCATCGCACAAGCTACGGCTGATACCACGATTTACCTGGCACCGGGGATGTACAATGCGGCGCAGGGGGAGCGTTTCCCGATTGTGATTCCGTCGGGGATTGTTGTTATTGGTGATGAGTCGAGTAAAGGTAAGGATATATCTATTGTGGGGAGTGGTGAGTATAGTAGCCCCAGTTTTGGCAGTCAATCGATTACGGTTAAACCTGATTCTCAAGCGGAATTGCGCGGGGTGACGGTGACGAATCCTGTGGCGAAGGGCACTGGGATTTGGATTGAATCCACTGCCCCGATTATCGCGAATTCTACTTTAACTCGTTGCGGTCGGGAGGGAATTTTTGTCACGGGGACGGCAAAACCGCTGATTATGGATAATGAATTGAGCGACAATGCCTCTAGTGGTATCTTCCTGGTGCGGAATGCGAAGGGGGAACTGCGGCGCAATCGCTGTCAACGCACGGGGTATGGGATTGCCTTGAGTGATAATGCGGCGCCGTTAATTGCTGATAATACGTTAATCAATAATCAGGCGGGACTTGTTCTCTCTCGCCAAGCTCAACCCGTTCTGCGCCGGAATCGGATTGAAAATAATACCAATGGGGGGCTAATTGTCAATGGGTCGGCTCAACCGAATTTAGGCAGTCGCCAAGACCCCGCCGGGAATATCTTACAAGATAATGGTGATGTTGATTTACAAAATAGTACGTCTTTGACATTAGTTTCGGTGGGCAACTTGTTAAATCCTGCCCGGATTTCCGGTGCAGTTACCTTGGGTGCAGCAGAGGTTCCTGCATCAGCCTTGGGTCCGACTCAGTTTAGTGATTTGGGCAATCATTGGGCAAGTGGGTTTATTCAGGAATTAGTTAAACGGGAGTTAATTAGCGGGTTTCCCGATGGTACATTTAAGCCGGAAGCGAATATTACCCGCGCCCAATATGCGGCGATTATTGCCCAAACCTTTAACTTACCGCGCCAGGTGGGGGCGACATCGGGTTCATTTCGCGATGTGACGGATAACTTTTGGGCGGCGGCGGCGATTCGCAAGGCGGCGAATATGGGATTTATCTCTGGATTCCCGGATGGCACATTTCGCCCCCAACAAAATCTGACCCGAACCCAGGCGCTAGTATCCATTGTGAATGGGTTGGGATTAGGGAGTGGGAATGGCAACCTACTCTTGTTTTACCGCGATCGCGCCCAGATTCCCAGTTATGCCACAGACGCCATTGCAACGGCGACACAACGGCAATTGGTGGTGAATTATCCCCGCCCGCAAGAACTCAAACCCATGCAACCAATTAGCCGCGCTGAAGTCGCTGCCTTAATTTATCAGGCGTTAGTCTCAACCGCCGAAGCCTCGGCTATCTCATCTCCTTATATTGTTAACCCGGAGGGGTATGTTCCCTCCTTTACCGATATTCAAAATCATTGGGCGGCTGATTTTATTCGCCCTCTGGCGGGATTAAACTTAATTAGCGGCTTTGCCGATGGTAGCTTTAAACCGGATGCCCCCTTAAATCGGGCGCAATATGCCGCGTTAGTGGTGAAAGTCTTTAACCCTACACCCATCCGCCCCGCCACCCAATTTAGCGACGTTCCCGCCAACTTCTGGGCGTCAGCCGTGATTAGCCAAGCCTATCGCGGTGGCTTCCTCTCCGGCTTCCCTGACCAAACCTTTCACCCTCAACAAAGTTTACGGCGGGTTGAGTTGATTGTCTCCTTAGTCCAGGGGCTGTCGTTACCTGAGGCAGAGGGAAACCGCTTGGAAATTTACCAAGATCAAGATAATATTCCCATTTACGCCCAATCTGCTGTAGCGGCGGCTACTCAAGCCGGGATTATCGTCAATTATCCCAAACCCTCCCGGTTAAACCCGAAAAAAGCTGCCACCCGCGCCGATGCTACGGCGTTTCTGTATCAAGCTTTGGTGCAGCGAGGACGTGTCAATGCTATCAATTCCCCGTATATTGTTCAAGGATAAGGAAGATGGGAGAGATGGGGGAATTGTCGGGGCGGGTTTTACCGTTGGTGTTGGGTTTACACCCTAATATCTATCACTCAATGTAATCAGTGTAATCAGTGTAACTAACCTCTCACATCCCTATGCCAATCTCTCCATAAATCCGTGAAATCAGTGTTTTGACCAATAACGAATGACCAATGAAATAGAGTCAGCCATTATTTATGCCGTAGAGTTACTCAGTCACTATGGATTTGAACTGAGGGGATATTCTGCGGCAGAATTAGTTGAGTGTTGGTTGCAAGACTATCCCGCCCAGTGGATTCGTTTGGCGGTGATTGAAGCCTTGTATCAGGGACGGTATAAGGCGATTTCAGTTGAACAAATTTTAGCCGTCTGGGGGCGACGAGAACAGCCTATCTATCGCTTTAATCATGAGTTTGAACGGTTGATTTGTCGTAAACTACCCCAAGATTTGAACGCCCCCGTTGATACGACATCCGAATCGATGTCCTGGATAGAGAGTTTCCCGGATATGTTTGAGTCAAGTTCTACGGTTGCGGTGGCGGAGTCAGAGGAATATGTTGTCACTGAATCGGCGACTGAATCCGTTGAAGCATTACCGCAAACGCCCGCCCAGCTTGAACCAAGAACGGAACGGGTTAGGGAACGCGATCGCACACCTCCAGACCTAGCTTCTCCTGATCATACCTGTCTTCCTGATCCAGTGGATGGGTCACGTCGTGAAGCGAACCACCACCCCATTGATCAATTTACGCCACCGCCCGATGATTCGGACTTTTATCTGAAACTCAAACAAGTCGCCCAACCGTTAGAGTGTCAATCCAGTCATAAGTTATAACCAGGGAACAGGGAACAGGGAACAGGAAACAGGAAACAGAGGATGATGCTCGATTTAACCGTAAAATTTCTTTCCCTATTTTAGCTGTGTTCTATCAGGTTTGGTTGAATCCTTACATTTTTATCACCTTATATAATCGCTAATATATTTGACCCCTTTTTCACTACCAAACCTGTCGGAAATGGCACAGGTTTAGGGTTGTCAATTAGTCACCAGATTATTGTTGAAAAACACAAAGGTCAAATCCATTGTTATTCAACCCCTGGGCAAGGCGCAAAAAATGTTATAACAATTCCCTTAATAAGTATGCCTTACTCTCCGATAAAATATCAAGATAGCCGAGGCAGAGGGGAAGATGGGGAAGATGAGGGAGAAGATTCCCAATCAACAATGAACCATTAACTCCATCTTTTTTAGCAAAAAACTATAATCCGCCTCAGCCATAAGATAGGCTGTATCTGGACAGACGTAATACCGTGATGACCAGCGCTTACATCCTGATCGTGGCAATATTACTGTTGGGAGGAGTCCTCGCCACCTTAGGCGATCGCATTGGTACGAAAGTCGGCAAGGCGCGGCTGAGTTTATTTAACTTACGTCCTCGTAAAACGGCGACGGTGGTGACGATTATGACGGGATGTTTGATTTCTGCCTCAACTTTGGGTATTTTATTCGGTCTGAGTGAATCCCTGCGGGAAGGGGTGTTTCAACTGGATAACATCCTGCGACAACTTAGACATGCGCGTCGGGATGTGGAAGTTGTTAATGCCCAGAAACAACAAGTAGAGGGCGAACTGGCTAAAACTAGAGCCGAGCAAGCCAAAGTACAACAGCGTCTGGATGAACTGAACAGCAATTTCCAGAAGGCTCAAGCTCAACTGCGAGATATCTCAAAACAGGCAAGTAATCTACGTTCAGAAATTCAGTCACTCTTGGCTGAACGTGAGCAGTTAATTGAGCAACGAAATCAACTTAATGCAGACATTAGCCAGCTTAAAGAGTTAGTGGCTCAACGGGATCAGGAACTGGAGGAAACCAGCCAGCAACTGGCGCTAAAAAACCAACAACTTGAGCAGAGAAATCAGCAACTGAGGGAAAAAGAGCAGGAACTTGGCCAAAAAGATAACGTGATTGAAACCATGGCTGAACGGGAAGCTCGTCTTCAGGAGGCGATCGCCCAACGAGAAGCCCGTCTTCAAGAACTGCAAGCCGAACTCAAAGAGGCGATCGCCCAACGGGAAGTTCGCTTGGCTCAACTGGAAGAGGAACTTGCCCAACGGGAACTCCTCATCGCCCAACGTAACCAACAACTCCAAGAGCAAGAACAACAATTGGCGTTTTTAGAACGGCAAGTCGATATTCTGGAGCAATATTATCAGAACTATCAAGCCCTGCGTCAGGGCAATGTGGCAATTTTACGTGGTCAAGTGTTGGCATTTGGCGTGGTGCGTATTGTTGAACCCTCAGCTGCATCTGAGGCGGTTGATCAACTCCTGCGGGAAGCCAATCGAACCGCCACTGAAATCATTTTGCCCGGATCTGAGGCACCGAAGCAACCCTTAGTTCAAATTACTCAAGCCCAAGCCGAACAGTTAATCGAGCAAATTCAAGATGGTCGCGACTATGTGGTGCGAATTCTCTCGGCTGGAAACTATGTGGTTGGGGAAAAGCCGATTCAAGCCTTTGCTGATGCAGCGCTCAATCAAATGGTGTTTCAACCGGGGGAAGTGTTAGCTGCTGTTTCTATTGATGCTTCAACCTTGACAAATAAGGCGGTACAACAGCGCATTGACCAGTTACTCGCCGCCTCTCAGTTTCGCGCTCGTCGCGCTGGAGTTCTCGGTTCGATTCAAGTTGCCGATGGTGATCCGTCTACCCTGATTCGCTTTATAGAACAGTTAGCCGAATCTGAGCAACCTCTGGCGGTGAGAGCGATCGCCCAAGACCAAACCTCTACCGCCGGACCGTTGAAAATGCAGTTAGTCGCGATTCAGAATGGACAGATTGTTTTTAGCACTTAAGTGGAATGGTTCTGGCTCAAGGCTGGTGGACAATGCCCACCCTACGACTATTGCCTATTGCCTATTGCCCAGCGCGAAGCGCTATTACTGATGCATCTTGCCATCTGGTAAAACAGCGCCCGTGAGTACGGCAGCTTTAAAGTTAGCCCCCATAACAATTGCCCCCCGCAGATCAGCCACCATTAAAATTGCCTTGGATACATCAGCGCGAATCAAACAGGCTTGAGAGAGATCAGCGCCTCTCATATCCGCCCCTTGTAGGATTGCTCCAATTAAATCTGCATTCTTTAAGCTTGCCCAATGTAAAGTAGCCTGGTGCAGCATCGCGCCGTGTAAATCTGCTTGATAAAGACAGGCTTGGGCAAGATTGGCAAACATCAAGCTGGCTTCCCGCAGATGCGCCCCCGTCAAATTAGCCCGTTTTAAGTTGCATTCAATCAACGTGGATCTAACTAACTCAGCCGCCGTTAAATTGGCATCGTTGAGTTCAGCTTTGCTTAAATTAGCCACGCTTAAGTTGGCTTGACTCAGATTGGCTTCGCTCAGGTTTGATCCTTTTAAACTAGCACCACTGAGATTAGCACCGCTCAAGTCGCTGCGCCTCAGATTCGCCCCATTGAGAATTGCTTCAGTCAGATAGGCTCCCCGGAGTTCAACTCCCTCAAAATCTCGCTCTCCGGCAGCATAACCCTTTAGCAATTCAGCAGCATCCATAAAAATTCCCAGGTCTTAGCCTCTCGCTAACGTTCTAATTCATCCGTGGTTTGAGGCAGTTGCACCTGGTTGGGATGGGATTATCCTCGATTTACCTAGTATGAATAGAATAATCAGGATAACTTACATGAGTCACGATATGCACCCAAGCTAGATATCATACTCTATTCGGACTCCTGTATGATACCGTTTTTGTCAAAAGATAAAAATCAGTTGAAGCCGCCACTCTTTACCCTGGCGAATGAGTTGGACTTGTCGAATAAATTCTCGAAAGTAAAATCGGCGCTCAGATTCCGATAAATCTGACCAGAATTGGGGAATGGATACGGTTTGGGCGATCGCGCCTAAATTCACAGGGGGTAGGGAAGCAAGCTGGGAAAGGAGTTGAGACTGTTCGGTGCGAAGTTTATAGGCGCGAAGCTGGGCGGTTTCATTATCTAGGACACCTGTGGCGGTTAAGTGGTTAAGCTGGTCTAATACCGCTTTTTTCTCAGTCATCTGCCTGATTAGAGATTGTTTGACCTCATCCAAGTTGGGGAGGTTCATTCCGGCTACAGCACGGGGTAACTCTTGACAAATGGCTTGAATTGTGGAATCTAAAACCTGCTGGTAGGGAATCCCACGGCATTTAGGACGTTTGGGACAGTTAACCGGACGCAGGTAAAGATATTCCCAGGTTTGGCGGGGGCGAGTGACACTGGTGACACTCATCGGGGAGTGACAGTCACCACAGACAACTAAACCCGCTAAGGAACGGGGGGCGCTGGCGGTTCGAGAGGGGAGGCGACGGTTGCGACGCAGCAGGCGGTCGATTTGAGCAGCTTCTTCGCGGTTGAGAATCGGGCTATGGGTGTCACAGATCACTTCTCCATGGCGATAGGCGAGATCACCCCGATAGACGGGGCTGGTTAACCAACGCTTACCTGTTGCCACGGAGATTTTTTTACTATACTTTTTTTCCAGATACCGCACCGCACCGCGTAATGAGCCGTACAGCAGAAATTGGTCAAAAAAATCCTTGACTAACGGGGCGGTACTGCGATCCAGAATATAGCGGTCTTTGCCCCGTCGGTAGCCGTAGGGGGCTTTTCCGGGTGGAGGTAAGGCGTTGAGGCGATTACGGGCATGTCCTTGACGCAGGCGGCGAGAACTGGCTTCTTGCTGGACTTCACTGAGGAGTTGGAGTAAGTTGGTTTGGGAGTTGGGGTCATGGGAGGAGTAGGATTGTTCGGTTGCCATGACAATAACGCCTAAATCTTGGACTTGAGTGAGGCGATCGCTCACTTGGGTAATAGAGTCGCCGAGTTCCTCCAAACGACGGATCAGCAGATAATCAGTCGGTTCAGTTTGACAATCAGCGAGAAGTTGTCGCCACTGTTGACGCCCCCCCAAATCTTGATAGACGTGATCCACTTCCCACCCCCAGATAACTGGATCTGGAGGAGATTCTAACAGGGGATCAGTATAGAGATAGGCGACGATTCGCATTTTTGACCCTTCGCAACGCTTTTCGGACATGGTTTGTAGGGGCGGGTTTCACGACTCTCGTTTCTGATCTAGCCCAGATGTAACTAAACCCGCCCTGACTGAGGGCAAGAGTTTAATGATGACAAAGGACAAATGACAAAGGACTAAACTTGACTGAGTTCAATGATGTTACCATCGGGATCTTGAGTGAATAAAGCCGCCCGACCAGACGCGCTCATTTGAATCGGGCAGTTATGTGCCAATAGCTTAGTTTTGGCATCATCTAAGTTAGCCACCGAGAAGGCGACGTGAGGATTGCGTCCCCATTTTTTCGGGTTTTGCAGGTGAGTGGAGAGTGTGGTGTCAACAATCAGGTGAAGTTGAACATCGCCAATTTGATACCAGACACCTGGATATTTTAGCGATCGCTCGACTTTCGATAACCCTAAGATGTTGCCATAAAATTGTTCGGCACTCTCCAGGTTAGAGACGAGAATAGCCGTATGGAGACATTGGGTAATTTGCATGGCGAGTTAGCTGTTGAATGCGATTCTAGTTTTCATTGTGCCGGATAAGTACCTGGACATAACTTCTGTACACTGTATAGCAGAAGGCAGAAGGCAGAAGGCAGGAGGCAGAAGGCAGAAGGCAGAAGGCAGAAGGTTGATTATTGATACTTCGCCGTTTCAGCCGTTCAATATGTGCTTGGATTAGTTGGAGAACCAGGAAATCGGTTCACAGGGGTAAGAAAATTGGTCATTATCAGTCCCTGTGGTTTCGTGATCCAACACTTGCATCACTTGGTTATACAGTGCCTCTGCTTCCGGTGGGGAATCGCCAATACAGGTTAATCCCAGTTTGCCAAACTCCGACAGGGCACCCATCAGATGAAACACATTGCCAGTCCGGGTACTGCTATCAAAATGCAGGCGATAATGGGTAATAATATCCATCAGATCATTAGGCATTAACCCTCGGTAATGATCCCGTTGTAAATTATCCGTAGCGATGTAATACTTCTGGCGACCTTGCTGGCTGTGAAATAAACCCGTTGAGGCGTCATAATGACCATTGGTTAAATACCGCAGCGACATAAATGGATGGGTGGTTCCCCCTTTGCGTAAGTTAATTTCGATCGCCTGTAACTCCCAGACATTCTCCCCCTTCTCCGGCTGGTGAACGGCGACAAAATCCACGCCATACCGCTCAATCGCACCTTTTTCTGCCAGGATCTGACCCACTTTAATTCCCATCTGTTGTAAGGGTAAGCGATAAGCGGCATCAGCGGGAAATCGACAGCCCAGATAAATCTGACCATCGGGACCCCCTAAAATTTGATCATGGGTGGAGAGTATCTTCACCTCACCATGAGGTGTAATATACCCTTGCACACTGGGCGATCGCTTTTTCTCTCCTTCGATAAAGACCTCGACAATCGCGCCTAACTCTGGGATGCGACTGGAAAATTGAGTCCAGGTTTCGTTATTTGCCTGAAAGCCTAAATGGTCTAAGTCTTCGTGGATAGCGGCAACCCGTTGATCATGAGACGCTTTCCCTGGCGCAGCGTCGGGGATTTTTCTCAAATCCAGAATCGCATTCCCTTCCCCAGAAAAGCCTTCATTGAGTTTAATCACTATCCGCTTTAAATCGGGATGACGTTCCCACAACACCGCCGCCGCTTCGACTAACTCCTCCACTGTCCACAGCGTTTCGCAGCCATCGGGATGGGGAATACCACTGAGTTGAAAAATTTCCCGACTCCCACTCTTGGTACCCCAGTGGAGTAAATCGGGGTCAGGTGCCAGAAGCGGTAAACCCAGTTTTACCGATAACTCTCGCTCAAACGGGGTAGAATTATAACAAACCATGTACGACTTGTGCGGACGCAGCGCCTGACGAATTCGCGCCATTAACCGGGGACGTTCTAATATTTTTTGGCTCAGGGGTTTGAGTGAGCCATCATAGGTGGAGAGGAGCATCAAACGCTCACGAGCGTGAGAAAAGGGAATGCCGGGTAAAAGTTGCAAGTAATAATCAATCACAATCGGCGATAGCGGTACCGCCGTCACATAAATCAGGCGGGTGCGGGGATTGCGTAAGCGAATCAGGGAAAATAACAGCCGTTCCTCATAGTGGAGAAAACCGGGAATCTTCGCCAGTTCCCGCTGATCCACAGTCACAGATGGCACCACCAAGATGTCGCGATCGTCCTGGTCAAACAGATCAATACTAGACCAGCGATCGCGCAACCGACTCTGAAGCCGCCGAAACCGTTCTGCTTGTGTGGAGGAGGAAGAATTCAATCCATCCATTGCCCCTGAACTGCCTAAATATTATACATAAGTAGTCGGACAAAATTAAAGTTGACGGTTGAGATTAGGAAGGAACAGTAAGGATTGGAGGCTTGTTAACATTTCTTAGCACAGCGGACAGAATTGATGTCCAGGGACTTAGCCATAGTAACGGTTAGTGGGAACAACTGTGATATTGTAAACGTTAATCTTTGCAAAGCAATCAACGTTTACTGGCAAAACATCAAGGATGAGCCTCTATCCCCAAACTAAAGCCCTGGAAGGGCGGATCACTATTTTTACGCGAGTCATCAGCATCATGTTTATGCTGTTTGGTATCGGTGCTGCCATTGCCCAACTGGCTAAAATCTCTCCGTTTTTAGAGTCCTATCCGGGCTGGACGTGGAATTTGAGTAATGTCAGCGCTTTAATTTTAGGCATCCTCTTGTCATTCTTGAATATACCGATGGATTGGGATTCGTTATTTCCAGAGACCAAGAGTTTGCTGAACTGCTTCTCTCGTTAGGGTTTTTGTTTTTTGTGATTGTCAATTATTTCCGGCAGGTGTTTGAATTTGGATTATTAAAACCTAGAGCAGAAGATAGGAAGTTACGTCTTTAAATCTTACTCAGTAGCGAGCGAGACGTTCGCACTACTGGATTGACACAGCTAAAATTTGGGAATAGGTTGGGTTTGTAGTAGGGGCTTTAGCCCCTGATTTATTAAGTTTTATGGGTGTAATGCTAATCCATCAAATAAGGTATGCCGCGCCACTACGGGATTGACACAGCTAAAATTGTGGAATAGATTTGACGTTTAAACCGGGCGCAAGTCCTTGCGCCCCTACAATTCTAATCCATCAAATAAGGTGTGTCTTGTCACTACTTACTGGAAAATGCTTTTAATTATATCGGGAAGATGGCGATCGCCGGAAAAGAAATCGATACCAACTAAGGATTTGAGTAAGTAGGCGAATAGGAATAAACTGGCGCTTAGTAGCAGGTTTGCGCCTAATAGTAGGATAATCGCCGCGATCACATTGCCAACTTTAGCTACGCCTTTGGGGATGTAACGCCGGGGTTTTCGTCGCCTATCTTTACCAACTAATAACACGACATAGAAGCGGGTAACGATTAAATCGACTAAAAATCTTAAATCGACAATCTTGGGTGATGGCTTAGGAATTGCCTCATCTAACAGATTAAATATTGCCTGAAGTTGTTGGGTATTGAAACTTGCCCGGAGTTCTGGCTCCATTTTGTCGATGTAATACTGGGGCGTGCGATCGGCATAGTTGGGGATTTTGGGCTGAGATTGTCCCGGTAAGGTTGAAGTTTTCACGTTATTGTCTCCTTGATTGATTTGATAATTAAGCCAAGAACTAAAGTTCTGGCTTAAAGCTTAAACCCGTTAAAACGGGTTAAAACGATTACTCGGTTTTTTAGCTTGAGGTTATCGGCATAGTTGGGAATTTTTGGCTGAGATTGTTCCGGTAAGGTTGAAGTTTTCACGTTATTGTCTCCTTGATTGATTTGATAATTAAGCCAAGAACTAAAGTTCTGGCTTAAAGCTTAAACCCGTTAAAACGGGTTAAAACGATTACCCGGTTTTTTAGATTGAGGTTTCGGAATGTTATTTCCTGGCGTTTGAGGTTGTAGGTTGGGTTTCGACTTCGCTCAACCCAACAGAATAGAGGGCTAAAAGTTTTACTACAAGCCGGATATCCTGTAGGGTGGGCACTGCCCACCAGCATACCAGTCAGTGACATTTCTCTTCAGTCAGTGTTATTCAGGTTAGGATACATTGAATCGCTGATACAAAAAGGTAGCCGTAATAATCATTTGGTTTTCTGCTTGTTGCTCGATCAACGATTAACGTATAACCATCATGTCCAAAATTCGACCGACGGCTAAGCCACTAAAAGCTAGGGTGACTAAAAACCAAAAGGCTTGAGTGTTTTTTAATCCGGTGGCTTGTATCGGTTGTTTTGCAAATGCTACACCAAAAGCTAGAATTATGCCTAAAAGCCAGATTAAAAATAAGGCAATAACTAACAGTTGAAAGTTGAAACGTAGGCTGGGGGGGTACGCCCTGGCTAGGGTGCCGATCCAGACAACGCCAACCACCCAAGTGATGGCTAAGGCGATCGCGCTTTTGCCTCGCCAAGCTAAGTGTACGGTGACGGCTTGGGTTCCTAGCCAAATTAGGGCTGGGGCTTGATAAAGGGATAATAACCAACCGACTACGATGTATCCGACGAGGAGACTGATTAGATGTAGCCCCAGTAGGGATTGTCCGGATTCGATTGTTGGTGTAGATAGTTTTTGTATCATTCGGGGAATCTCATGCTTTGTCTTTTGTCCTTCTTAGATTCAGGATTCCCGTTTTTTTGGCGAAACTCACACATCGGAAAGGTTTGGGCTGAAGGGGTGACAAGCTAAGTCAAAGGTAGGCAGGGTGTGGGGTGTGGGGTGTGGGGTGTGGGGTGTCGGGTGTCGGGTGTCGGGTGTCGGGTGTCGGGTGTCGGGTGTGGGGTGTGGGGTGTGGGGTGTGGGGTGTCGGGTGTCGGGTGTGGGGTGTCGGAAGTGCAGAGTTCATTTATCGGTGAGGAGGGCGGGTTTTGTTGTTCCGTTATTGGTGGATATTTGAATTGAGTCCCTAAACCCGCCCCTACAATTGTGCCTAAATCCGCCCCTACAATTGTGCCTAAATCCGCCCCTACACAAATACTTGTTATCTGTCATTGTTCAAGATGGCACGGCGGGCTAATTTGGCGTAAGTTTTAACGGTTTGGTAACGCATCTCTAGATCATCTGCGATCGCCTGTAAGGATTCACCCATTTCTCGTCGTGCTAAGATGGTTGCCCAGGTTTCGGCGATATCTTGCGCCCGATTTCCCCCCTGGCGCTGGCGTTGGGCGAGAAATTGTTGGGTTAATTCGCTGATGCGTTCGGCTAATAGGGTTTCCATGGAGGGGAGGGCGGGGGTTTCAGGGGATAACCAGCCGAGGCGAGTTTGTCCTAAACCAAAGGGGGTTTTGTGTCCGGTGCCGCAGTAGGGGGCAAATTGGGTTAAGGTATGGAATAATTGGCTAAATTCTGGGTGTTGGCTGGCACCTGAGTCCAGTCCTAACGCGATCGCACCTGTGAATCCGGTGACGACTCCTTTCTTTCCGGCTGCAACTTTCATCGATTCTAAACGGTGACGCTGAATCACTACATTTTCCTCTACCCAGTCTAAAAAGGCGGTTTGGTTAAAGGGGCGATCGGAAAAATCATTCCAGCGCCGCAAATAGCTGTGGAAGAGATTCGTGGGAACTGGTAAAGGGAAATGGTGTCCCTTGCGGCGAAAGCTGGTGGGGGTAAGGAAGCTGAGGCTTAGGGATTGGGGTAGGGTGGGGGTTGGGGTGAATAAGTTAGGATAAGTGGTTGGTGCTAAAGCAATGTGCCAACGGCTAATTTTCAGGACAGTACGGCGTAATTTAATTATATCTGGCAGGTGATGAACCCATTCAGCTAGCCATTGGGTTAGGGGTTGGTAAAGGGCGGTGATGTACCAACGGTAGGTTGTATCGGGTTTGAGTTTGAGGGTTTTTCCAGAGGTGAGGAAGTCTCCGTCTAAGCGCGAGAGGGTGAAAGGTTTCTCGGATTGACCATCATGGAGATAGGCGGAGAGTTCGGGGTTAGTTTGGCGGACTTGATCTAAGAACCAGGCGTGAAGTCCGACGGTGTATTGAGTATAGAGGGAGTCTGGGGCGTTGGCGATTAATTCTAAGACGAGTCCGACTAATTCTGTATCCGGCGCCCAGGGATGGCGGGATGGAGGGGGTTGGGTTTGGCGGCGTTTGCGGGGTGCCATGATGGGATGAATGCCGGATTTTTAAGGGATTGATCCTATATATATAGGGTAGACTGAGTTGTCTCAAACCTGTTTCATTAACTCCCCTGGCGAATTCAGATCGGTTAAATGACGAGTAGCGCTGTCTTCAAGCAATTGACGGATAAAATTTGGGTGTTGTGAGTTAACCGAATGTAACAACTCTCGATACAACTGACAAGCCGAATCATCATTTAAAATCCGAGTATGGATGATTCTCGCCCAATCTTGAGCCAACCCGATTAACTGAGGCGCCACAGTAATAAATGCTTGAAGCTGTTGCTGTAAATCAAAGGATTCTAGAAAATGAAGCAGACTAAACATGACCTCTGGCTGTTCACAGCGATCATCGAACATGAGATGTAAGGTGGGTAAATCCTCGGTTTGAGGATGCTTTGCTAGTTCAGCTAACGCCGTTTCAAAGGCGATCACCTCTTGGCGCGATCGCATCAATTTATTAGCCTCTAAGACACGAATCCAATTGGTTTGTGACATCAGCTATTTTCTCCCTGCTCAAAAATACCCTGCCAACCTAACTTATTGAACTGGATAATATCCTGTAAGCTGCGTCTAATTTCTGGCGTATAAAGTCCCTGACGCCAATAAATTGATCGCGCATCTCTAATCTCTCTAGCCAGAGCCTGTCTAGGCGAAAGACTTAAATCAGGAGATTGTCCATAAGAGATAGTTTGACGATGACGACCTCCTTGACCGGGCAAAGGATGTTCCATCATCATAGCAATGGTTATCCAAAACTTTGACGTTTTGAACTTAAGTAGGAACGGAGACCATAAACTCCCGCCGAGCCTAAAAGCTCCAAGTTGTGTGCCGCATTGTGGTCAGCATGGGCAAGGTAGCCACAATGAACACACCTAAACCTGTCACCTTTTCGGTTTCGTCTATCCCATCTGTTGCAGTTCGAGCAGAACTGCGAGGTCTTGAAGGGGTCTTTCACCACTAGCTGAATCCCCTCCTCCTCACACTTCCTCTCCAACAACTGCACCAAAGTACGATATAGCCAATGAGACAGCCGCCTGTTAAACAGGCGAGAGAACGTCCCTCGTTTTCCCTGTTTAACCTTCTTTAAGTCCTCAATACTGAGAACTTTTACAGAAGACCAATCAACTTTCTTCAGGGCATGACCCAACCGAGATTTAATTTCGGCGTGGGTATGCTTTTGACGCTTTTTAAACCCCTGAATTCGTTGATAAATATCTTGTCCAACTACCTGTGAGTCACTGAAGACGACGCCATTTTTGTAGTTGGAATCCATCCCCACTACCTGACCTGATGTTTTCAAGGGAGGTCTAACTTTCTCAAAGATAAAATCAATCCATAATCTCCCTTTCTTCAACCCCATGCGGATCGTTTTAGAGAGTTGCCATCCCTGAGCTATCCGTTGATTGATGACTGAGGTGGACTTGAGCGGGATAACTAACTTGGGCGCCCCCGAGCCGAT
This sequence comes from Coleofasciculus sp. C1-SOL-03, assembly GCF_040220555.1. Taxonomy (NCBI): domain Bacteria; kingdom Bacillati; phylum Cyanobacteriota; class Cyanophyceae; order Coleofasciculales; family Coleofasciculaceae; genus Coleofasciculus; species Coleofasciculus sp. C1-SOL-03. The sequence continues at coordinate 1,047 of NZ_JAVJUO010000064.1, read as the reverse complement.
CAGTTTGACGCACCAATCAAAGCCCTTCTTTTTAAAGGGAGAGATAGTGACGAAGTGGTAAAATAAGGTAACTGTGTGCCGTTTAAGTTGAGGTTTCCGTTTTCTATCTTTCTTGTGAACAGAAGAAACACACTCACTTGCTTGTTTGGCAAGTGCTTGCCCCAAACGGGTTGTGATGCCAAACTTTTTCTTGGCTCGGTGAACGGTTGGCAGGTCAGCCAGTTTCCCGGAAAATTCTTTTCGCTGCCAAAACAGGTCAACAAAGTACTGCATGACATCATGGCATTGAAACAAGAATTGACGCACAACCTCGGATTTTCCCACATTCAAGTCATTCAGGTAAACTCTGGCTGTGCGCTTCATCAAGTTCTTTTTTTTTCTTGATGCCATTATTCGGTCTCCTCTAATATCTTAATCGCTGCAAGCGTTTTTTTCCGTCCCCGACGTTGCCCGTATAGTCGAGCGGCAAATGATGTGAGAATAGCCACTAAATCTTCCATCAAGTCGTTCGTGCAGTTATCGGCTGAGTTGATCACTTCTATCCGAAAAGGAGCCAATGACTCAAACCATCTAAAACCAAATCGAGTCAGTCTATCTTTATTTTCTACCAGTAATACATCAAACTCTTCTGACGCAGCGAATAACTTGTGCAGTTTTTTCCGGTTGTCGTTTAACCCAGAAGCAAATTCTTTGGTTATCGATACAATTCGATATCCTTTGGCAGTGGCATACCGAGTCAATCCATCAATTTGTGAGGACATCGCTGCCTTATTTTCAGAAGATGACTCTCGTGCATATATTGCACAGCGAATATCTGATGACTTAGGTTGATCTCCGGCCTGTTGGGAAACCCACCAAGCGGGAATGTACACCCGACCCGTTTCCTCTTTGATGTAGGGAATTTGGTTTTTGTACACCTTGCGCCTAAGAGTCCAAGGGTTTACCCCCAGAATCTCAGCCGCTTCAGTTATCTTATGCCGTCTTTGTTCTGCCATACATAAAAGTATAGCAAATAAAGTCAAAGTTTTAGATAATTAGTTATCATGC
>NZ_JAVJUO010000063.1:0-12403 GCF_040220555.1 Coleofasciculus sp. C1-SOL-03 | reverse complement strand
TCCTCAGTTCGCTCAAGTTATGGACGAATCGACAACAGACAGTCCTAGAGGTGAGGTAGAAGCGATTTCCCAGCCGATTCAGGATAATCCAGCGATTCATCAAATTGAGGTGGATTCAACGCCATTACCATCGGTTCAACCGACACATCAGGGGGGAGTTGATCACCAAGGTATTTCTTCTCCTCGATTCGCTCAGGTTATTGACGAAACGACAACAGCAACCAGCGAATTGGCAAAAGATAACCCTAGAAATGAGCCAGAATCAACCTCCCCGCCAATTCAGGTCAATTCGACAAAATTAACACCGATTAACCCCACAACCCTAAATCATCTAGCCCTTCATGCCATAGCAACGCCAACGATAACACCAACGCCGCCGCTAATTGCCCAAGTTCAAGTTCCCCCAACTGACGCGCCAACGCCACCCACCAATCAGCCAGAACCACGAGTTCTGGTATCAGAAGTCGTCATTGACTTCCAGGATTACACCGGACCCCAAGAGCAACTGGAAAACGAGATTTTTCGCGCCATTAGCACCCGACCCGGATTGGCAACCACGCGCTCTCAGTTACAGCAAGATGTGAATGCTGTCTTTGCCACAGGTTTCTTCAGAAGTGTAGACGTTGTACCCGAAGATACTCCCTTGGGCGTGCGGATTACCTTTGTGGTCGAACCAAACCCTGTACTGCGTCAGGTGGCGGTGAATACAGTTCCGCCAGAAGCCGAGGCGCGGGTTCTACCTCAGGAGGTGGTCGATCAGATCTTCCAAGAGCAATATGGTGAGATTCTGAACCTGAATGACCTCCAACAAGGCATTCAACGGTTAAACGACTGGTATCAAGAACAGGGGTACGACCTGGCGCAAGTGGTTGATGCCTCAGATGTGAATGATGATGGCATTGTCACCGTAACCGTGGCAGAAGGCGTGATTGAAGAGATTGCCGTCCGCTATCTTGATGAAGAGGGAGAACCCATTCTGAATGATGAAGGTGAGCAAATTCGCTTACTCACCGCAGCAGACGAACCCATTGGCGGTCGTACCCGTCCCTTTATCATCACCAGAGAAATGCAACTCGATGAAGGGGATGTATTTAACCGCCAAATTGCGGAACGGGATTTGCGACGAGTTTTTGGTCTAGGACTCTTTGATGACGTGCGCCTCTCCTTTGCTCCGGGAACTGACCCCCGTCGGGTTGTGGTAGTGGTGGATGTGATTGAGAAAAATACAGGCTCCCTGGCGGCGGGGGCGGGAATTAGCTCCGCCAGTGGCTTATTTGGTACAGTGAGCTATCAGCAACAAAACCTTGGTGGCAATAATCAAACCCTCGGAGCAGAATTTCAGGTGGGAGAACGCGCCCTGCTGTTTGACCTGCGCTTTACCGACCCTTGGATTGCGGGTGATCCCTTCCGCACCTCCTATACGGTGAATGCTTTCCGACGCCGCTCGATTTCTCTGATTTTCGACGGGGGTGAGACTGAGGTGGAACTGGACAATGGCGATCGCCCCCGTGTGGTGCGTACCGGGGGTGGAATCAACTTTACTCGTCCCTTATCCCGCGACCTCTATAGCCGTTCTGAATGGACAGCATCAGCCGGATTTGAATATCAACAAGTGTCGATTCGGGATTCAGATGGGGATCTGAGTCCAGAGGATGAACTGGGTAATGATTTAAGCTTCAGTGGAGAGGGTGAAGACGACCTATTTAGCCTGCAACTGGGGGCGGTGCGCGATCGCCGCAATAATCCCCTGCGACCTACCAGTGGTTCTCTGCTCAGATTCGGCGTTGAACAGACGATTCCGATTGGTCAAGGGAGTATCTTTCTCAGTCGCCTACGCGGGAGCTATAGTTACTATTTACCCGTAGAATTTACCGATTTCACTGAAGGACCTGAATCCCTTGCCTTTAACGTGCAAGCCGGAACTGCGATTGGAGACTTACCCCCCTACGAAGCCTTTTCTCTGGGTGGGAGTAACTCAGTACGCGGTTACGATGAGGGAGAAGTGGGTTCAGGTCGCAGCTTTATCCAAGCTACAGCAGAATACCGTTTTCCGATTATCTCTGTCGTCGGCGGTGCTTTATTTGTAGACTTCGGCAGTGATTTAGGTACCGGTGATGATGTACCCGGTGAACCTGCTGTGGTTCGCGATAAACCCGGAACTGGCTTTGGTGTCGGGATTGGTATCCGAGTCCAATCTCCCCTGGGTCCAATTCGTGTGGATTATGGGTTTAATGATGAAGGAGACAGCCGTCTCCATTTTGGTATTGGAGAACGCTTTTAACGGTTGAGGAAGTTGGGGAAGATGGGGGAGATGGGGGAGATGGGGAAGATGAGGGAGATGGGGAAGATGGGGAAGATGGGGAAGATGAGGGAGATGGGGAAGATGGGGAAGATGAGGGAGAAGATTCCCAATCAACAATGAACCATGAACCATGAACAATCAACGAATGACGAATGACGAATGACGAATGACCAACTACACTTTGGGTGCTGCTTTTGAACGATCAGGTATCGGATTGCACAGTGGGCTGACCACCACGGTTCGCGTCTTACCTGCGGCGGCTGGAACGGGACGTTATTTTGTCCGCGTTGACTTGCCAGAAAAACCTGTGATTCCAGCGCGAGTGGAGGCTGTCTCTACTACGATGCTTTCGACCCAATTGAGGGCAGAAAATGATGAGACTTCTGCCGATTCCGAGGTGACAGTGAGGACAGTCGAACACCTCCTCGCCGCCCTTGCTGGGAGTGGAGTGGACGATGCTTGTATTGAAATTGACGGATCAGAACTTCCCCTGTTGGATGGTTCGGCGTTGGCTTGGATTAAAGCAATTCAGGAGGTGGGGATGGTTGAGAGTAAACGTCCCCAAACCTCGTCTCCTTTTCCTCCCCTCTCTTCCCCAATGTTGGTTGAGGAACCCATTTGGGTTTGTCGAGACGATGCCTTTGTCGCCGCCTTACCCGCACCGATGACGCGATTTACCTACGGTATTGATTTTGAGAACCCAGCGATTGGCAATCAATGGCATAGCTGGACACCGGAACAGGAGCATTTTGCTGAGGCGATCGCACCAGCGCGAACCTTTGGTTTAGCCAATCAAGTTGACCAACTGCGCGATCGCGGTTTAATTAAAGGCGGTAGCTTGGAAAATGCCTTAGTTTGCGGCGATCACGGCTGGTTGAATCCGCCCTTGCGATTTTCAAATGAGCCAGTGCGTCATAAACTTTTAGATTTAGTAGGGGATTTGAGTTTATTGGGGAAATTTCCTGTCGCTCACGTCCTCGCCTACAAAGCCAGTCACACTCTGCATATTCAATTAGCGAGATTACTGGCTCAACAAATCGGCGCTGGGGATGTCAGTCGTCAATCATCAGCCGTTATTGGCACTTGATCACCACTGACACCTAAACGCTAACTCATCCATGTTCCTGGTGTAGCGGACGCAAAACGAAATGACTAGGATTCAATCCGCTTACAGTCTGGATACGTTTACAGATTCACTCACCTGGTCACTGAACGCTGCTCATTGGTACTCGTTTTTATCCTAATTTACTCATGTCTACCTTGATTGACGTTAACACTCACGATGATTCCACTGATAATGCCAATCCTACTCAGTCTGAATCATCCACCAAAACAATTTTCACGGTTGAAGACATTCATAAGATCTTGCCCCATCGCTATCCCTTTGCCTTAGTTGACCGCATTATTGAATATGTTCCGGGAAAGCTAGCGGTTGGTATCAAGAATGTCACGTTTAATGAACCCTATTTCCAAGGACATTTTCCAGGACGACCGATGATGCCAGGGGTGATGATTGTAGAAGCCATGGCTCAAGTTGGTGGCATTGTCTTAAAACAAATGGCTGACATGGATGACGCCTTATTTGTTTTTGCCGGAATTGACAAAGTTCGCTTTCGTCGTCCTGTTGTACCTGGCGATCAACTGATCATGACGACGGAACTCGTATCGGTGAAGCGCCGTCGTTTTGGAAAGATGCAAGCTCGTGCAGTCGTTGACGATCAGCGAGTTGCTGAAGGGGAATTGATGTTTTCTCTAGTCGAATAAATCTCACCTGCGCTATCCCAAATTTGGGTTAGCGCTCCCGGATTCTTTATCCTGTCGCACTTGAAATGATAGAGGCGTCAGTATAGATGATTATACCTGAAATTTCTGCGATCGCTTACCCTTACATTTAATTCTACAGCTCACCAAAAGCGAGTCTGTCCCCTGTTCAACCTTCCTTTAACCTAAGTAGGTTGGTGGAAATAAACTCAACTATATTAAGTGATGTAAATAACCCTCAAACCCTCAAACCCTCACAAATGACATAAGACGAATGACGAATGACAAACTCACCCTGTTCACCATTCAAATAGGATCGCTATATGGCAACAACACTGATTCATCCTACTGCTGTAATCCACCCTGGTGCCCAACTGCATCCGACAGTTCAAATTGGTGCTTATGCAGTCATTGGCGATAATGTAAAAGTGGGTTCACAGACAAAAATTGGGGCACATGCGGTTCTCGAAGGACCGACGGAAATTGGTGCGAGAAACCAAATATTTCCTGGAGCAGCGATTGGCTTAGAACCGCAAGACTTAAAATATGATGGCGCACCGAGTTGGGTGAGGATTGGTGATGATAATCGGATTCGGGAATATGTCACCATTAACCGCGCAACGGGTGCAGGAGAAGCCACAGTTATTGGCGATCGCAATTTGTTGATGGCTTATGTTCACGTTGCTCACAATTGCGTGTTAGAAAACTCAGTGATTATCGCCAATGGAGTCGCCTTAGCGGGTCATGTTCATATTGAAACAAAAGCCACCATTGGTGGCGTTTTAGGCATTCATCAATTTGTCCACATTGGGCGTCTGGCAATGGTGGGGGGAATGAGTCGTATTGACCGAGATGTACCCCCTTATATGTTAGTCGAAGGCAACCCCGCACGAGTGCGATCGCTCAATTTAGTTGGTCTCAAAAGAGCGGGAATCAACGGTGAGTCCCTGGGAGACTTAAAAAAGGCATTTCGGATGCTTTATCACTCTGATTACACCTTCAATCAAGCCGTAGAACAACTGCATCGGATATCTGATCATGAACAGGTACAGCACCTACGCCTATTCTTAGAGCGATCGCAATTACCGGGACGGCGTGGTTCGATTTCAGGTCGTCGTTTTCATCATAGTCAAGACACGGAGAAGTTTGGAGTTTAATCCGACCGAATGACGTAGCGTGCTTCTAGGGAAACGAGTGACCCATGACGAATGATAGAACACTAATTTCTCGGTGTAATCAGTGTAACTAACCTCTCACTTCCCTCCCCCACTCTCTCCAATAAATCCGTGAAATCAGTGTTTTGACGAATGACCAAAAAAACAATTTTTATCAGTACGGGTGAAGTCTCCGGTGATTTACAGGGTGCAATGCTTATTGATGCCCTGAAACAGCAAGCCACGCACCAAGGAATAGAGTTAACAATTGTGGCATTAGGGGGCGAAAAAATGGCACTTTCTGGTGCCACATTATTAGGAAATACGACGGGTATTGGCTCAGTCGGACTATTAGAATCTTTGCCATTTGTTCTGCCAACCTTAACCATCCAGCGTCGCGCCAAACAATACCTTAAGCAGAATCCCCCAGATGCCGTTGTTCTCATTGACTATATGGGACCCAATCTCGGTATTGGCAAATTTATTCAGCGTCAGCTTCCCCACGTTCCTGTGGTGTATTACATCGCCCCTCAAGAATGGGTTTGGTCACTCTCTCCCCGGAATACATCCACAATTGTGGAAATGACGAACAAACTGTTAGCGATTTTTCCCGAAGAAGCGCGTTATTTTGAAGAAAAAGGCGCATCGGTGCATTGGGTGGGTCATCCCCTGGTCGATCGCATTCCATCTTACCCCAGTCGGGAGCAAGCTAGGGCGGCGTTAGGGATTAAACCCGATCAAACCGCGATCGCACTTTTACCCGCCTCCAGACATCAAGAAATCAAATACATGATGCCAATTATCTTTTCCGCCGCCCAGCAGCTTCAGGAGAAGTTATCGACTTGTAGAGACGTGCCATGGCACGTCTGGGAAGCAGGGGGAGATAAATCAACAGTCAATTGTAGGGGCGGGTTTAGCCACTCAGATAAGCTTGTCACTGATAACTTATCAACAAAACCCGCCCTTATTCAAAAGTCAAAACTTTCCCAATCCTCAATCTTTTGGATTCCCTTATCTCATCAAGCCTATCGCCAACCGATTGAAAAAGCAATAAATGATTATGGACTTCAGGCGACGTTAGTGACAGAAAAGACTCAGGAGGTACTCGCCGCTGCTGATTTAGCGATTACCAAATCAGGTACAGTAAATTTGGAATTAGCGCTGCTCAATGTTCCCCAGGTCGTATTTTATCGCGTCAGTCCATTGACCTACTGGATTGCCCGTACTTTCCTCAACTTTTCCATTCCCTTCATGTCACCCCCGAACTTAGTAGTGTTGCGTTCAAGTGTCCCTGAATTACTCCAAGAGAAGGCGACTTCAGAAAATTTAGTTCGAGAAGCAATGGAACTATTATTTAATCCCCATAACCGTCAACAAACTCTGGAAAACTATCAACAAATGCGTCAACTATTAGGAGAAGTTGGGGTATGCGATCGCGCGGCGTCAGCGATTCTCCAGCTAGTTCACCCCGTAGGTTTGTAGTGAGCGCTTTAGCGCTTCTAGTGGCGAAACCTAACCTACAACTGTTATAGCAGTAGACATATAGATTAGGACGTTCCGAACTGTTGTTCCAGACGTTCCGCCGGAACGTCTCTACTAAATGATGTGTCCTAACCACTATGGCGGTTGCTATAGAATGGGCGCACGCCATGCGCCCCTACAATTCTAATCTTTTGAGGAAATCTGCAGCTTGTGTAGGTGCGGGTTAACCTTCATTGGTGTCAACTTAAGCTCAACCCCTCACCCCCAGCCCCTCTCCCACGCCGGGGAGAGGGGAGTAAGAGAATCTGGTTCCCCTTCTCCCCACGGTCCGGAGTTGGGGTTAGGGGATGAGGGGGATCTATCAAGGGGATAATCAACCGGGATTTGCTATAAATTAGGTATTCCCCGTTTCCTGTTCCCGTTGAGGAATTTAGATATCCCCATCTAAAATAACCTATGAACTTATCCCAGCAATCTTGCCCGTTTTGTGCGGGGTCAATGATTACTGACCCCCAATTCTTTGTCGGGCGGCGAGAAGAATTGGATTTTATTACCTCGCGTCTGGTTAATACTCAACCCACGAGTATTAATGTCGTGGGAGAACGTCGGATTGGTAAATCATCATTACTCTATCATTTTTTTCAGACCTCCGAACAACGAGTTCAGGGGGCTGGTAAAAATCCAGGCAATTATGTAGTCGTTTACTTATCATTGCAAGCTGCACAATGTCGAAAAGAAAGCAGTTTTTATCAGGCTATTGCCCAAGCCTTACTCAATCGTCCGGTGGTACAAGGGAATCCGGCTTTAGCGACACCGTTAAAAGCAGGAACCCTAGACCGACAGAAATTTTCAGCAGCAATTGAATCTTGGCAAACAGAGAATGTTTTACCTGTGTTGTGTTTGGATAAGTTTGAGGAACTTTTAGCGAAACCGGATCAGTTTACGGATGATTTTTATGATAATTTGCGGTCGTTGATGGATCGCAATGCGTTAATGTTGGTGATTGCTTCCTATCGGAATTTGGATGTTTATAAACGTAAATATCGATTCCTGTCCTCGTTTTTTAATCTGGGTCAGGTTTTGCCTGTGGGAGGAATTACGGAAACCGAAGCAACGGATTTGATGCGTTTACCGGAACATAAAATACCGGGAGTGACGGCGGCGTTGAGTCCAGAACGGCAGAAACTAGGATTGGCTTGGGGTGGACGACATCCTTTATTATTACAATTGGCAGGATTGTGGTTATGGGAGGCGCAACAGCAAAGTCGTCCCGATGAATGGGCGAGGCAAAAGTTTGAACAGGAAGCCCAACGGGTTCCTCATTCAGGGGTGACAAGACGACGGTTAAAGCGTCCCATGCGTTTGTTGTTATGGTTGCCGATGAAATTGGGGTGGATGGCGCGATTTGTGGGGGATAAGTTAGATGATACCAGTAATTTGATTGCGGGAACGGTTATTTTAGTTGTGGCGATTTTGGTTGTGTTGAAGGTGTTGCCGTTTGAGGAGTTATTACAGCGAGTTAAAAATGCGGTTGGGGGATAAAAGCCCTGCCCTAAATCCCTCTTCGAGAAGGCTGCGCGAATGGCTTCAAGTCTTGGTAAATTCTCAATTGTTTTAATATTATTGGAGTTAATATTGTTGGTAATGTGTAGGAAATGAAGAGTATCGTTGGAGAGTGCAGGGTGTTGATCAGTGATATTGCTGGAGAGGAACAGAGGGTGAATGATCTAAATACAGACAATTACGGCGAACTTCTGGTTGAAATCAAGCAGCGGATTCGTTTTGCTCAATATGAAGCGCTCAAAACAGTCAATAAACAGATGATTGCCTTGTACTGGGATATTGGGCAAATGATTGTTACTCGTCAGCAAGAGCAAAGTTGGGGTAAGTCGGTGGTGACGACACTTTCTAAAGACTTACAAACAGAGTTTCCTGATATCAGTGGTTTCTCCGCAGCTAACCTATGGCGCATGAAGCTATTTTACGAGACTTACTGCCATAATCAAAAACTCGCACCAATGGTGCGAGAAATTGGTTGGACGCATAATCTAGTGATTGTGGAGAAGTGCAAGGATGATTTAGAGCGGGAGTTTTATATCCGCATGACACGGAAGTTTGGTTGGACTAAGAATGTACTCATCCACCAAATTGAGAACCAAACCTATGAGAAAACTCTACTCAATCAAACTAATTTTGAGCAGACGTTATCCGAGGAGATTCGCAATCAGGCAATGTTGGCGTTGAAGGATGAGTACACGTTTGATTTTCTAGAACTTGCGGATGAACACAGCGAACGTCAGTTAGAGTTGGCGATTCTGGCAAAAGTTGAGCCATTTTTGCAGGAAATGGGGGGAATGTTTGCCTTCTTAGGCAGTCAGTACCGCTTAGAAATTGGTGAAGAGGAATATTTTATTGATTTACTCTTGTATCACCGTCGCTTGAAATGTTTGGTGGCGGTGGATTTAAAGATTGGCAAGTTTTTGCCAGAGTATGTAGGCAAGATGCAGTTTTATTTGGCGGCGTTGGATGACAAAGTTAAGCTAGCTGATGAAGATCCTTCTGTTGGCATTATTCTCTGCAAGTCTAAGAATAAAACAATAGTGGAATATGCGTTGAGGGAATCGAATAAACCGATTGGGGTGGCAACCTATCGAATTGTTTCTACTGTACCGCAGGAGTTAAAGGATCAGCTGCCTGCTCCAGAACAGGTAGCGAAGTTGTTGGAGGGGGTGAAGTGAATCAGCCAATTAAGTTAACAATATTGAACTTGATTTTTATATCATGCGTTCATACTCTACTCTTCCAGGAAGCCTAATTATAAGTTTCGCGATCGCACTAATTCTACTACTCATCCGATCCCTGGGAGGACTACAACCATGGGAACTCAGCGCCTATGACCAAATGATGCGATCGCGACCCAAAGAACCACCAGACAAACGTTTGTTGTTGGTGAAAATAACCGAAGCTGATATCAACAACTATCGCCATCCCTTATCCGATGACATTCTAGTCCAATTATTGCAGAAACTGGAATCAATGCAACCGCGAGTAATCGGCTTAGATATCTATCGAGATAACCCCATTCATTATCGCGACACACAGCGAGACTCTTCCCTAGACTTACCTACCTATCTGCCCCAAACAAATCGGGTTATTCATGTCTGTAAAGTGAGCAGTGAAAGCGATAAAGGAACCGCGTCTTTCCCTGATATTCCTTGGCAAAATCTCGGCTTTAGCAATGTATTAGTGGATAGCAAAAACACAGAAACAGGTCTACTACGCCGCCATTTATTATTTCAAACAGTCCCTTTAACCTCACCTTGTCCCACCTCATTTGCCCTCAGCCTTCAACTCGCCTTTCGCTATTTAGCTGCCGAGAATATATTACCAAGCTTTACCGCCAAAAACAATGACTTACAACTTGGAGACATTATTTTTACCGATTTAAAACCCCGTGCTGGAGGTTATCAACAGTATGATTTTAGAGGTCAACAAATCATCCTTAATTACCGTGCGGTTCAACCCATCGCGCAATCCGTGACATTAACCGAGGTTCTTCAAGGTAAAATTAATCCCCAATGGGTCAAGAATCGGATTGTATTAATTGGCGTTACTGCTACCAGCATTACAGAGATTTTCTTTACCCCTTACGGAGAAATGCGAGGATTAGAGATTCAGGCGCATGGGGTGAGTCAGATTCTCAGTGCTGTACTTGATGGACGACCTCTGATTTGGGTTTTGCCAGCATGGGTAGAAATACTCTGGATTTTTGCTTGGGCGCTGATAGGGGCAGGTTTGAATTGGAAAATACGTCATCCTCTATTTTTAGGCTTCAGTGCAATCCCTTTACTCGGTATACTATTTGGTATCGGCTTTTTTATTCTTTCCAGCTTTGCCGGATGGATTCCAGTTGTACCTGCGGCTTTAGTCTTAATTGGAATGCAAATGGTCGGTGTTTTTCTGCGACTACCTGAGTTTATCATGGTCTCTAGAGTCGCAGATGTTCTTAAACAGTGTCGAACTTCTGGAGATATTGCGACAATTGCTAATCAATTAGCCTGGATTCCTTCACCGCCTCCAAAAGTCTTTGGATTTATCATTCCTCAATTTTTAGAAGTCAGCCAAAGCGCCCAATCAGTTCGAGAAGCAACCTCATCTTATCGTCAATATGAATTTATCGGTCGTTCTATCTCTCAACTACATCGTTTACAAGAGAGTTTAGCGTTCAATAGAGATGCCCAGCAATTAAATCGGCTAGAAAAAATTGCTCAACAATGGCTGAAAATCTTGCAAACCGCCCAACAAACTCTAGCCGAACAAGCTAAACGTTCTGCGGAAATCCCCCAAGTTTACATTGCAGGTGCTTCCCTAAATCCAGATGATGCCAAAACCCGATTTAAAGGGCGCTTGGACATCTTCCGCGAAATCGAAACCCTGGCACTTTCCGCTCAACCTCCTATCCTCTTACTCTACGGGGGACGACGCACGGGCAAAACTTCAGCCTTAAAATATCTCCCCCGCAAAGTGGGTTCAGAATTAATCCCTTTACTCATCGATTTACAAGGCGCAGCTACCGCCACCACCTTAAAAGGTTTAGGCAACTACCTCGCTGAAGAAATCGTAAAAGCCGCCAAAAAATCCCGCAATTTTGACCTCCCTTATCCCAATCCCCAACAACTGAACCAGGAACCCTTTCTTACCCTACAAACCTGGCTAGAAAAACTAGAACGCATCGCCCCCGGTAAACGTTTTCTCCTTTGTCTGGATGAATTTGAACGCCTCAGCGAAGTTATCGCCACAACCAATAGCCGCATTCCCCTCAATTTCCTGCGCCACGTTTTACAACATCGCCGCCAATGGATTCTTCTATTCAGTGGTTCCCATACTTTAGACGAACTCGAACCTTATTGGAGTGATTATCTAATTAATACCCGTTCCCTGCGTGTTTCCTATCTGCAAAAACCCGAAGCCGAGGAATTAATTGTCCAACCGATCGCAGATTTTCCTAAAATCTATGAATCCCTTACCGTAAGCCAAATTATCCAAGCTACGCGCTGTCAACCTTATCTGGTTCAACTCCTGTGTACGGTTATCGTGGATCACCTGAATCGGGAGAAACGGCGACTCGCTACCCCCGATGATGTGCAAACCTGCATTCCTATCGCCATAGAAACAGGGGGGATGTACTTTCGAGAATTATGGACAAGTTTAAGTGAACCTGAACAAGATTTCTTGGAATACCTAATCACTGAAGAAACTCCCCATCCCCAGAATAAATCCACTGTGCGCCGTCTCATCCGCAAAGAAATCTTGGAAAAGAGGGGAGATTGTTATCGGTTTCAAGTTCCATTGGTGGAGAGATTTATTACCCAGATGGTGACGGAAGGGTGAACCGGGATGAAGCAGGAATCGTAGGGTCTTGGTTTCCAAGCCCACCAATGTAAAAATGATATTGGAACCAATACCTGAGCGATCATAAGGGCACGGCAATGCCCATTGGTATCAACTTAAGGCTGAAACCCTTACTTAATCAGAGATCCCCCCTAGCCCCCCTTGTAGATCCTGACAGGTGTAGGTTTTTTACTGTGCGGTTGGGGCAAGACTTGGAGGGCAAGGTGGACAAGAGGACAAGGAAGGAAAACCGTACAGAATCTTGTTCGGTCAAACTCACTTCTAAAAGCCGAAACGCCCGATTTTTCGTTCT